>USDP01000001.1 GCA_900553545.1 uncultured Eubacteriales bacterium
ACTTCTACGATGAAAACGGGATTTTCCACTGCAACCTGATCGACCTGCTTCTCGGACGAGTCGAACTGTTCTAAATACTTCATGGAATCTGCGCCACTGTGTATGGCTTTCAATAGCTGCGTTTTTGACCATCCACGGCATAGCGCCTGCTCCAGATACCATTTTCGCTCATCTTGTGTCAGTTCCGCTTCCATAATGACCACGTTCAGCGTCCAGCCGATTTTCATTGTCAGCCGGAGGAGCGTTTCGTCATTTTCATAGACCTTATAAAAATCGCGCATCCGGCGCACGTTGCGCGGAGAAAAGCCTGTGCGGTCAGGGAAATTCGCCTGTAAAAAATCTGCGGCTGCGACCGCTGCGCCCTTCTCAGGACGCTGGCTGATGGCCTTTCCAATGGCATAAATTTCGTCCATCTGCGGAAGATTCCGTGCAAGAATTGCGGCCAATTCCCGGTACATCGTGCCGTAATCTACAGGTTTTCTGACGTTCATAGCTTTTCCTTTCCACGCTGCTGCGCATCATGTTCTTTGTTTTTCCGTTGAAGCATCGCTTCGACCTTGCGAAGGGTGCTTCTCTCCAGTTTCCAAAACCAAAACCCGCCTTTCGATAAATGGCATTCGAAAGGCGGGTTTTATTTAAGCTCTTATTGTAATGGTTTTATTTCTGGACTGATTTGATCCATTTGGGATTCAAAACCGAACCGGGATGTTGGAGTGTTTGATAAAATTCGAAAAATCAGATACGTTATATTTGCAATACTGCAAGAAATCCCGAATACTTGATTCAACCAAATCACTTTGCACCGTAGGCGAGATCGTTATGCTCTTTACCGCATTTTCTGAAAATTTCAACTCTATGTAGGGTATCAGAATACCACTGCTGGCTCTGAATTTATAGACCCCCATTTCTGCAAACTTGTCGAGAAGTTTATCCGGGACTGAGATCACAATACGAAATTCACGTTCCTGACGGAAGCAGTCTCTTTTTATGAAAAACAGGTAATCGCTGAATTCTGCTTTTTCAAAGCTGCATTGTTCGCCGTGATAGACATACACAGGAAGACTGTCCACCTTTTGCTTCTTTTCAGAATCGGTTACTTTTTTCTCCAGATCACTTAGCATTGATTGGTCGATACTTGAAGTTTGCTCATTTATCATGCGGCGGGCTACCACCAGAAATATTTTTGAAATGACCATATCCATAGCGGACAGCAGTCTGCTTGTAAGTATGTGGCTGTATTCTGAATTGTTGTCCTTGCTATAGTCAACATTGCCAAACGAAACGTAACAGCCGTCCAGAACCGGATTGCTTCGCAAGATACTTTCTACAAGCTTTTTATCATCAAATTCGATGTTATACCCTTGGCTGTTGACTTCTTTCGTGTAGTAATTCCACATAGGAAGAGAATCTTCCTTAAGAGAAAAGCAGCATACAAATATTTGCATTCCAAGATTTGTAATCGCCGAACGCAATTGTTTGCGCGTTTCCTCTGATGCGCGGCAATCTTTTGCGATACTGTCCAGCCCCGCAATGACCTCATCCTTATCGTTCATATACTTAATGTTTGTAAAGCGAAGCGTTTTATTGCGCAATATGCTTTCCAGCCCGCCGATGGAAGTATAGTGATAAATTAGCTTTGCCCAATGCCCCTTTTGAAATTTTAATTTGGAATTTTGCAAATGTGAATGATCAAATTGTGCTTGACCCCTGCGATCTATGTACTCCATTGTTAGCCGCACTCCACTTCATTCGAACATTTTTTGTCTGCATTATTGAAAAAAATTCAATGTAGTCAATGCAGTCCTCTATGCTCTTTTTAATTCCCTTTTTGATTGCCGCATCGCAAATAATCCCCCAGTAGTCTTGTTGCAGATTTGATTTCGCAGAAGGAACACTTTTGGCAGCCGCAAAATACGAAGATATCGGTGCTGTTTGCAGGGTGTCGGCAACTCGAAGCATTGCATCAATCGCAGGATATTTTTGAAGCATCTCATGGTCAAGAGCGCGTGCGTCTTGCTCTGACCCGTGCGTAATTGTGTAATAAATTCTGCCCAGGTCGTTTACAATATCTGCGCAATCTTCCGCGTCTTTTAGTGCCTTCAGTGCCGAAGATTCTAAGTCCGAAACAAAATGAATTGTACCCATTGCGTAAATATCCCTTTCAAATACACTCCCGCTGATATTACCTCTGTCTACGTCATTTTACTTAAAAAACAGATTGCCGACAAAGCGCTATTCCACTCGGAAACTGGTACATAGGAATTTTCGGTCTTTATGGCCACGCAGCATTCTCACCTCCGTCGTCAAAAATAGAAAAATTTTGTAAACTCCATGTATGTATTATAGCATATTTTATCGGAAACGGCTGCCTGTTTGAAGGATCTGTACGAAAACGTAACAAAGCCAGCTCCGAAGTGTGCTGCTGCGTGATAAAACGCCGCAGACATTCAGTAGCAAGCAATTTGACTATGCCGAGACCCCCGCTCATATATCCGCTTCGCTTAAGATATTCCAGACAGTGTCTGGAATATCTTAAGCCAGGGTGTCTTGTATTTTGTTCGAGAACCATTTGGGAATATACAAGCCCTTTTAGTGCTGCGGGGCTCTCAATATAATGGTCTCAATATTTTTAAGGAGAAAGAAATATGCCCAAAGAATACTCAACCAAATTCAAAACCGAAGTAATCAAACGTTACCAGAACGGCGAATCCATCCTGGCACTCAGTCAGGAACTGCGTATTGCCCAAAGCACGATCTACCATTGGAGAAAAGAGTTTTGCTCCATCAAAGCAGCAAATCGTATTTATACACCGAAAGAGTTTGATGCGCTTTCGCGGCGGCTGGAAAAATTGGAGCATGAAATGGAGATCATTAAACGATCCGGTTACATCGCAGATGTACCGCTGCAGAAAAAGCTGCCCGTTTTAGAAAACATTTACCGTCAGGCAGATAACACCTACAGCGTCCATGAACTATGTGAAGCACTGGATATTGCCCGCGGAACCTTTTACAACTATATTTTTCGCCGCGCCGATCATAGCAAGCGGGAGGAAGCGCAGATCGAACTTATGCGATTGGTACAGCAGGTCTTCGATGATAGTTCCCTGCGATTCGGCGCTGAAAAGATTCGTGTCACTCTGGCCGGGAGCGGTGTCCGGGTCAGCACCAAACGCATTGCGGCAATCATGCAGGAACTGGGGCTGCAAAGCATCCGTCCAGACGCGAAAAAGCAATACAAGAAGCAGCAACAATACAAAAAGCAAAATCTGCTGGAACGCCAGTTTACTGCAGACCATCCGAACCAGATCTGGGTCAGCGATATTACATACTTCAAAGTCAATGATTACTGGATGTATCTCTGCATCATCCTCGATCTTTTCTCACGCCGAATCGTCGATTATCGAGTATCCCGCAATGCCAGTACAAATCTGGTCACCAGCACATTCCGAACCGCTTTCCGGGAACGCGGCAATCCCAGTGGCTTGACTTTTCACAGCGACCGCGGCAAGCAGTACACATCGGCCGCATTTACAGCATTGCTGCAAAAATGTGAGGTGAAGCAATCTTTTTCCGCCACAGCACGGCCGCATGACAATGCCGTCGCCGAAACATTCTTTGCTTCCTTCAAAAAAGAAGAGGCGTACCGCAGGGAGTACACCTCAGAACAGAGCTACCGCAAAAGTGTGGAGCAGTATATCCAATTTTACAATGAGCTTCGGCCCCATCGGACATTGAAGTACAAAACACCAACGGCATTCGAGAAAGCTTATTGGGCCGGTTTATGAAAAAGATGTGTTCAAATAACGACCTTACATAAAAATATTAGTTTCGCATTTTGAGAGTTTTGGAACAAATAAAGGAAAGTGGCAAAAAGAAAAAGCCTTGCTCTCTCAAGGCTTTCAAGACACGAAGAGACCCGCTTTTCGATAAAAATGTTCGAAAAGCGGGTCTCATTCATATGGTGACCCGCCGGAGATTCGAACTCCGGACACCCTGCTTAAAAGGCAGGTGCTCTGCCTGCTGAGCTAGCGGGTCATATGGCAGGGATGGCAGGATTCGAACCTACGCATACAGGAGTCAAAGTCCTGTGCCTTACCGCTTGGCGACATCCCCATGTGCGTATCGGCAAAATCCTGATATAAAAAAAGAATGGGGTGAGTGAAGGGACTCGAACCCTCGGTCTTCAGAGCCACAATCTGACGCGTTAACCAACTACGCTACACCCACCATATTATTCTTTTTTCCGCTGATCGAATCAGCCCGCCTCCATAAGTGGCACGCCAGGAGGGATTCGAACCCCCGACCTACTGCTTAGAAGGCAGTTGCTCTATCCTGCTGAGCTACTGGCGCGTATGGAGCGGGTGACGGGAATCGAACCCGCGTCCCCAGCTTGGAAGGCTGGTGCCCTGGCCGTTGTGCTACACCCGCAGGCGCACTGATATAATCAGCTTAAAGATAATACCATATTGCGCGGGCGCTGTCAAGTGGGATTTTCCCATTTTTGCGGCGTATTCGCGCGCTTTTCCTGATTCGGCGCGGCGCCGAACTGCTTGCGGTAGGCGCGGAGAAAGGCCGAATAATCGCCGAAGCCGCTCTCCTCGCTGGCCTGGAGGACAGGCGTTCCGGCGGCGATCATCGCCCGGGCGAACATGAGACGTTTGCCGGTGAGATAGCCGTGGATGGTATAGCCGGTCTGCGCGCGGAACTGCCGCATCATGTGGTATTTGCTGACAAAAAAGCGCGCGGCCAGATCGTCGATCGAGACCGGCTCGGTCAGGTGTTCGGAGAGATAGCGCAGAATGGCCTCGATCTTCCGGTCGTAGGCGGCGGGCTTCGCGTATTGGAGCAGATCGTCCGCCATGGCCCGGTTCAGCCCGATCAAAAATTGGAACAGCAGCGACTGCGCCAGCAGCTCCCGCCCGAAGGCATCCTCCCGCTCGGCATGTTCCAGCGCCGTGAGCTGCGCGCCGCCTGTTCCGTCCGCCGGATGAACGACGAAGCGGAATTCCTCCCGCGCCCGGTCAAAACAGGCCGCAAGGTCACAGCTGCCGCCCGCGCGGCGCAGAAACTCCGGCGAGAGATAGAGGATGCGCCGCTCATAGGGCGCGTTCGGCTCAGCCTCCGGCCGGTGAATGCAGCCCTGCGGTACGAGCACAAGATCCCCCGGCTGGAGCAGATATTGCTTGCCCTCCACGCCATAGCCCGATTCGCCGCCAAGAAATTCAATGATCTTGTGGAATGTGTGATAGTGCCAGTCGACGGACTCTTCCATCGCGCCGCGCAGATGAAACAGGCGGAAATCCTCATGCAGATAGCCGCGTTGAACGTAATTCTGTTCCATGGCCGCACCTCATTTCGCACGATTTGCCATTAGTATAGCACAGATCATGCGAAATGTGCAAGCGGCCTGTGACACAGACTTACCCCATACAGAGCGCGCGGAGCATCTGCAGAAACACATCGCCCCAGCGCAGCGCTTCGACGGCCTCCGGCGCAATGAGGTCGCGCTCCGCGATCGTCTGGCCGCCGGACGTGATCGTCAGCGTGCCGAGCGTCTGCCCGGCCTCGACCGGCGCGGTTACGGATTCGTCCACGCAAACGCGCGTCTCCACCCCGGCGGCAAGCGCCTTGTCAATGAGAATGGGCGTCTCGTCGGCGAGAACGGGCGTGATCTCCGCCGCGGTACCCAGCGTGACCGGCACGGCGGGCAGCTCGCCCGGCTCCGGCGTGACGAGCGCATAGTTGGAAAAGCCGTAGTTCAGCAGGGCCTTGGCCGATTCGAACCGGTCGGTCGAGCTGGCGCAGTGCAGCACGACGGCGATCAGCTCCATGCCGTTCCGCTCTGCCGAGGCGGAGAGGCAGTGCCCCGCGGCGGAGGTATAGCCGGTCTTCAGACCGGTCGTCCCGTCGTAGAAGCGGACAAGCTTATTCGTGTTGGACAGGCCGAACTGCCCGTCGCGGACGGTGTCCATCCAGATGGTCGTATACTTTTTGATGGCCTCATGGCCCAGCAGTTCGCGCGACATGAGCGCGATGTCATAAGCTGTCGTCAGATGCTCGGCGGCCTCCGGCTCGTCGTCGAGTCCTGTGCAGTTGACGAAGTGCGTGTCGGTCATGCCAAGCTGTTCTGCACGCGCGTTCATCATCTCGACGAACGCTGCCTCGCTGCCTGCGATGTGCTCGGCCATCGCGCAGGCGCAGTCGTTTGCCGAGGAGACCACGATGGATTTGAGCATCTCCTCCAGCGGGAGCTGCTCGTTTTCCTCGAGATAGATCTGGCTCCCGCCCTTGGCGGCGGCTGCGGCGGACGTCTGCACCATGTCGTCCCAGCCGATGCGTCCGTCGTCCAGTGCCTCCATGATCAGCAGCAGCGTCATCACCTTCGTCACGCTCGCCGGACGGAGGCGTTCGTGCGCGTTGTGCTCCAAAAGCACCTCGCCGGTCGACCGCTCCATCAGCACATAGCTCGGCGCGGGCAGGTCAAGCTCTGCCGCGCGCACCGCCGGCAGCAGCGCCCCGGCCAGCAGCACCAGCAGCACAAAGATCGCGAGCATCCGCTTTTTCATAAAAAATCACCCTTCCGTTTCATTTGGTACAAACCTATGAAACGAAAGGGCATGATAGTACCGGGATCAGGCGTTTGCCGGATCTGTTAGGAATGGCGCAATGTCGGCGCAGAAGGCCGTCAGATCGCTGGCCGTGTCGGGACAGAGCGTCACTGGCGCATGCAGCTCCAGACTGCACAGGCTGAGCAGCGACTTCGCGTCGAGCCGCGCCGTGCCGCGGATGAGCCAGACGTGGAACGGATAGCGGTTGACCGCATTGACGAATTGGGCGATCTGAACAACAGAATGGAATATCACAGTAAATTCTCTCAAAGGAAACCTCCCGGCAGACTATACAATCCGACTTTTTTCGGATATAATGAACATTCAGACGATCGATTTCGAAACACGATAGAGCGTGTGATGCAGAAAATAACTCCAAGGAAAGTTCCGATGAAATGGCAAAAGCGATTTATCAGAAGTTTTCGTTAAAATATAGTATATTCGAGAATCCAAAGTCTGGCTATTCACAAACGCGCTAAACATTTTTTGTTCCAAATCTTTGCTTTTGGTGGTTTTACCTATGAAATTCGCATTCTACACCCTCGGCTGCAAGGTCAACCAATATGAGACGCAGGCGATGCAGCAAATGCTGCTTGCAGACGGGCATACGCTCGGCGAATTTGACGAGCTCTGCGACGGCTATATCATCAATACCTGTACGGTGACTGCGGTCTCCGACAAGAAATCGCGCAACGCCATCCGCCGCGTCCGCCGCCTGAATCCGAACGCCGTCGTCGGCGTCTGCGGCTGCTACGCGCAGGCGAACCCGGATGAGATCCGCAAGCTGGACGTCGACGTCCTCGTCGGCACGGCAGACCGGCGTGCATTTATTTCGCACCTCGAGCAGGCTGCCGAACACAAGCAGAAGTGGGAGAAGATTGAAGACAACCGTCTCGGACAGGACTTTGAGATCCTGCCCGCCGGCGGCCTCACCGCGCGGACGCGCGCGCTGCTGAAGGTGGAGGACGGGTGCAACAATTTCTGTTCCTATTGCATCATCCCCTACGCGCGCGGACGCGTGCGCTCTATGCCGCTGGACGCTGCCGTCGCCGAGGCGCAGAAGCTCGCCGCCGAGGGCTATCGCGAGATCGTCATTAACGGCATCGAAATTTCCTCCTGGGGGCAGGAATGGAAAGACGGGTCCGTCCTGCGCGACCTGCTCGCGGCGATCTGCGCCGCCGTGCCGGATGTGCGCATCCGTCTCGGCTCGCTCGAACCGCGGACGATCGACGAAGCATTCTGCCGCGCACTGGCGGGCTTCCCAAATCTCTGCCCGCAGTTCCACCTGAGCCTCCAGAGCGGCAGCGACAGCGTCCTGCGCCGCATGAACCGCAAGTACGACACCGCGCGCTATGCCGAGAGCGTCCGCCTTTTGCACGCGTATTTCCCCGGCTGCGCCGTCACGACCGACCTGATCGTCGGATTCCCCGGCGAGACAGAAGAGGAATTCCGGCAGTCGCTGGGCTTTGTCCGCGCCTGCGGCCTCTCGAAAATTCACATCTTCCCGTACTCGCGCCGCGCCGGCACGCCCGCCGCGAAAATGTCGGATCAAGTCCCGAACGCAGTCAAGGAACAGCGCGCGTCGGAGGCTGCAAAGGTGGCCAGTGAACTCGAGGATGCGTTCCATACCGCGCTGATCGGCACGGAGCAGACCGTGCTTTTCGAGCAGCCGGAGGCCGGTTTCTTCACAGGTCACGCGCCGAATTACGTCAAGGTCTACGCCGAGGCCGGAGATCTGCATAATCAGCTCCGCCGTGTGCGCGTCGCGGGCCTCTGCCGGGACGGCGTTTTGGGCGAATTGGTTGACGAGGCAGAAAAAACTTTCTGAAACCGCGAAAAAACCGAACAAAAGTTGTTGACAAATCGCATCTTTGCCGATATAATATCTCTTGCTGTGAGACACAGCAGTATATGGCGGCATAGCTCAGTTGGTAGAGCATTCGGTTCATACCCGGAGTGTCATCTGTTCGAGTCAGATTGCCGCTACCAGGCCCGTTGGTCAAGCGGTTAAGACACCGCCCTTTCACGGCGGTAACATGGGTTCGATTCCCGTACGGGTCACCATGTGAAAACACCACTGCAATCTGAACTCCCCGGAGTTGGACACAGTGGTGTTTTTCCTATTTCTCTTGTGTTTTCAATGCTTTCACGCCTCGCTTGACACAAAGCATCTTGGACGTGTAAATGGAAAAAGCACAAAACCAGACAGAAAACCGTGAAAAGTATGGAAAGTGAACTATACAGTACGGCTTATTATTTCTCATTTTGCTTTGACTATGCGTAGTATTCCTGCTCTTTCTTCGTAGGTGTCTTGTATCCGTTCTTCGCGTGTGGACGGGTCTCATTATAAAATTTGATATATTCTGCGATCGCCGCTCTGAGTTCCTGCTCAGAGCGGTATTTTGTTCGGTAAAGCTCTTCCCGTTTCATTGAAGCAAAGAACGACTCCATGACAGAATTATCATATAGGATGTGCGCACGGGAAAACGACTGTGTCACACCAAGCGATTGCAGATAGGCGCAAAAGGCGTTTGAACGGTAGTTGCTGCCGCGGTCCGTGTGAAACAACAAAGGAAGCTGCGGTTGCCGCTGTTCATACGCAATCTTAAACGTGCTTTTTACAAGCCGCGTGCTGTTTTTCAGACCGATCCGGAAACCAACCACCATGCGTGCATACAAGTCGATAATTACGCATATGTAAAGATCTTTTTCCTTGTAGCGGAAGTAAGTCACATCGCTGACCCAGATTTCATTCGGGCGCGTTGCGGTAAACTGCTGGTTGAGATAATTCTAGCACCGTTTGGTCTCCTTATCATACTGTTTCTTCGCGCCCTGACGGATACTGCACAGCCCCATATCCTGCATTAGTTCACGCACCATTTGTTCGCTGACGCGGCAGCCTCGTTCTTTCAGGATGGCGGCAATTTTGCCAGCACCGTAGATCTGGCGGCCGTCTTCGTAAATCGTTTGGATTTTTTGACGCAGTTCCTCTCGGCGTTTATCGTACCAAGCACAGCCACGTTTGCTGCGCAGCAAATAATTATAAAAAGTGCCCCGCGGCACGCAAAGCGCATCACAGAGCATATGAACGCTGTATTGGTCATGCAGATCATCGAGCGCATACAGCCGGTCTTCCAGCGGTGCGGTCGCAGTACAGGACGCTTTTTGCAGAATATCAATGATGCCTTTCAACCGGTTCACCTTGTTTTCCAAGCTGCGATATTCACGCAGTGTGAAACTTGTTCCCTTCTCAGAATTTTCGGCTCGTTCATCGGCAAGCCACGCATAAATCGTGCTGCGCGGGATTCCTGTTTCCGTGACGAGCAGAGAAACGCTGTTGCCACTTTTGTAGGCGGTGATGATATTTTGTTTTTCTTCTAAAGTGTGTTTGCTGTTCATACGATCAGATCCTTTCGGAGGATAAGTATAGCAGATGGTGATATCATTCTGAACGTTTTATTTGCAGGCAAAATCAATAAAAAGAAAACGAAATATGTTATAATATCAACATATAAAGCTGCACTGGAGGGAAACATATGACAAATCGAGAAGAATTCCGCGATTTGCTTTACGGTACATTTTATGAATCGATTACAGATCCCGCAAGCATCAGACAGCAGCACGAAAAAATTCGCACATGGGTTCAAAATAATATTCCCACAAAATTGTATCGGTACAGAACAGTAAACGACCACACACTCGATGCGCTCCGAAAGGACGAAATATGGGGCAGCTCCGTTTGTACGTTTAATGATCCGTTTGAGTGTATGCCCCATTATGATCCGGAACGCGCGAAGGAGCTGTTAAAAAGGGAAATGGATATAGGGCAGATCGCAGAAAAATACCGCGCATATAAAAACGGAGGTAGCGTGCCAGCTCTTCAAAGCATATTCTCAGAAGAACAGCTTCAATGGCTTTTTTCAGTTCTCCCGGAAGACATTCAACCAGAGGCGCTCGAGAACCCTTTTTCGCTATTCCGTGAAAATGCACTGCGTTTATTAGAATGTTGTCAGGATGAATTTGAAAAGGTGTTCTATCGGACGTTGATTGATGAGCAGAAGCGGAGAAGCATTGCCTGCTTTACAGAGTCAAATGACAATTCGGCAATGTGGGGACATTACGCGGACAGCCATCGGGGCTTTTGCATAGAGTATGATTTTCAAAAAATTTTAACAGCCTGTTCTGAAAAGTGTGCGGACGTTCAGCACTGTACCAGTCTGATGATGTCCCCTGTAATTGCGCCCATGATATATACGGATGTACGGTATGATGCATCCCAGATCATCCTGCCGCTGCTGCTTTCTCGTATGGCGGATTTGGCGCATACTGCAATCAAACCATTTTATGAAGACCTTTTGGTAATTGTAAAGAGTCTGCTTACAAAATCGTCGGTTTGGAGCTACGAAAACGAGTGGCGAATGATTTCTATGTTACCGGATAATACGCTTTTCTGCCGAATCTATAGCCTGAAACCGACAGCTGTTTATATAGGGGTGCGAACAGACGAGGAGGCAGCGAATACACTTTATCAAATATGCTGTGAAAAAGATATCCCGTGCTATAAGATGGTACCCGCATACCTGAGCGGCAGCTTTTCCATAAGACCAGTTGAATATGAAATGCATGTTGAGGTAACGGATCGACTAAAGCAAAAGAATATGCTATAATATAGAAAAAAGGAACGGAGATGAGGATATGGCACGGGATGATCGAATCCAGCTTTTTGAGAACAAGCGCATCCGCACGGCATGGGATGCAGAAAAAGAAGAATGGTTCTTTTCTATCGTCGATGTGGTGGCTGTACTGACTGATCAGCCGGATCAGCGCCACGCGGCGAAATATTGGAGCGTGCTGAAGACCCGACTGAAAAAAGAAGGTAGTGAGTTGACTACAAAATGTAGTCAACTGAAAATGCGTTCGGCAGACGGGAAACGCTACAACACCGATGTGGCGGATACAGAGCAGCTTCTGCGCATCATCCAGTCCATTCCCTCGCCCAAATCCGAGCCGTTCAAGCTCTGGCTGGCGCAGGTCGGCCGGGAGCGAATCGAAGAAACGATCGACCCGGAGCTGACAATCGACCGTGCGGACGACGCTGGAATTGGTTCTCAATATGCTGGCCGAGGCCACGACAACAGAGATTTCCAAGCAGAAAGCGCCGGAAGGTTTGCGGGAAAACGTCGAGGTTGCACGCTCCGGCGGCAAGGTCGCAGGCGACGCCCGGAAGGCTATCGAGCGGCAGACCGGCGTGCCGGTCATTGCATCAAAAAGCGCCGCGCAGCTCAATCAAGTTGTGACAAATCTGATTGAAGCGACCAGTGAGATTCCGGACAAAAACAAACCGAAAGAGTAAATTACAGAAATCAAACGCTGTGATGTGTTCATCTATAGTGTAGTGAAAACACAAAGAAAAACACCATCCTTTGGATGGTGTTTTTTGCTGATATAGGAGTCCCGCAACGAACCCGTGGTTCGGCCACCGCTTCACTGGGGTGTGATTTTGTTTTTACGAATTGGGAATGCGATCCATCGTGCTTGAGCGCCATATGAAATGCCATCCATAAGGATGGCATTTCAGCGTGTCGAAAAAGTCTTTTCGCCCCGCTGCTCTATTGCAGGACTGCGTTTTATCGTTTTTTGACAGCCTCAAATGCCATCCATAAGGATGGCATTTCTTCTTTGAAATATGGACCCCGCGGCGGCCTGCGCCGCTTTGCGCGCCCCACCCATCGGACGTCCCATATAGATCTGGCGGACTGCACAAAATCGTGCATTCGCCTTTGTGCATTTCGTGGAAGAATTATTTTTTGTGAATTTTGAACAGAAAAACGGATTGACACATCGGCTGCTGTGTGCTAAGCTGTCAATAGCTTCATTAAGTTAATTATTAAATTGAAATAAGGATAAGAGCTTATGTATGATATTTGTGCACTGGGCGAGATCCTGATTGACGCGATCGCGAGTGCAGACACATCCATCCAGATCACGGGCAACGCGGGCGGCGCTCCTGCGAATGTGCTGACGTGCGCATCCCGCATGGGGCTGAAGACGGCGTTTCTCGCCAAGGCCGGTGACGATTTCATCGGCGGCTGGCTCAAGCGCGTGCTGGATGGCGTCGGCATCGACACGGCGGGCCTGATCCTGGATTCCACCAAAAACACCACCATTGCCATGGTCTCGCTGGACGGCTCTGGCAACCGCAGCTTCTCCTTCTATCGCACCGGCTGCGCCGATGTGAGCCTCACGAAGGAAGACCTCCGGCTCGACCGGATCGAACAGTCCCGCGTGTTTCATTTCGGCTCCGTCTCCATGACGGACGAACCCGCCCGCTCCGCGACGCTCTTTGCCGCGCGCTACGCGCGGGAGCACGGCCTCACCGTCTCCTACGACCCGAACCTCCGCCGCAACCTCTGGAGCGACGAGCAGACGGCCCGGCAGTATATCCGCGAGGGCCTGAACCTCTGCGACGTGGCGAAGCTCTCCGACGAGGAATGTACCTTCCTCTGCGGCGACGGCGAGATCGACGCGCTCGGCCACCGGCTTCTTGCGGAGCATCCCAATCTGAATCTCCTCTTTGTGACCTGCGGCGCCGGCGGGAGCTATGCCTTCTGCGGCAGCCGGATGGCCTTTGTGCCGGGCTTCTCCGTCAAGATCGCCGATACCACCGGCGCCGGAGACGCATTCGTGGGCGCAGTGCTGTATCAGATCCTGCGCCGCGGCGGCCTGCGCGAGGCGTATTCCCCGGCAGAGCTGGAGCAGCTGCTCACGTTCGGAAACGCGGTCGGCGCGCTCTCCGTCCAGCGCTACGGCGCCATCCCCGCCATCCCCACGCTCGCCGAGACCGAATCGTTCCTGCACGCGCAGGGCCTGCTCGGGGCCTGAACTTGTTTTTGATATCATTGTGATATTAAATAAATCAGAATTGGAGGATCATTATGAAAAAGGTTATCGCATTGCTCCTTGCCGTCCTGATGCTGGCCTCGCTTGCTGCCTGTAGCAGCACTCCGGCCAACGCGGACGCCGCCACCCCCGCGGAGACGGGCACGACCCCTTCCGCCGACACCACCGATACCGCTGATACCACCGAAACCAAGGACGAGACGCCCGCCGCAGCCGGCGACGTCACCATCCGCATGTGGACGTTCCTGGACCCCACCAACACCAGCAACGGCCGTTCCATCGCCCTTCAGAAGATGATCGACCGCTTTGAAGAAGAGAACCCCGGCGTCAAGGTCGTGGTCGAGCCGCAGCAGTGGGACACCATGACCGGTAAGTTCATGGCCGCCGCCACGACCGGCGAAGCGCCCGACATCATGTGGTGCGCCCGCGACGAGCTGTTCGGCGTTCTGAACGCCGGCCTGCTGGAGCCGCTGGAGAACCTCTTC
Source organism: uncultured Eubacteriales bacterium (assembly GCA_900553545.1). Classification (GTDB taxonomy): domain Bacteria; phylum Bacillota; class Clostridia; order Oscillospirales; family Oscillospiraceae; genus CAG-170. Next base: position 13,994 of record USDP01000001.1, read on the forward strand.
ATGGGCGACTGGACGCAGGAGCAGATCGACGACGTCGACGACGGCTTCTTCCGCTTCGGCGAGCGCGATGGCAAGCACTATACCCTCTGCCTCAACAAGAACTGCACCGGCTTCTTCTATCGTGAAGACCTCCTGGAGGCCGCCGGTCTGGAAGTCCCCACCACCTTCGACGAGCTGTATGACGCCGCGCAGAAGCTGACGCAGGAGATCGACGGCCAGCAGGTCTACGGCCTCGGCATGAGCTTCTCCACCGAAACGAACGACGCCCAGGCGATCGTCAACTGGCTGCTTCAGGAGCAGGGCACCCTCTTTAACGAGGACGGCACTGCCAAGTGGGCCAATGAAAACGGCGTTGCTGCTCTGGAATGGATCAAGAAGTGCATCGACACCGGCGTTACCCCGGCGGATGCCGTCAACAAGACCATCGAGGACATCTACACCGAGTTCGCCTCCGGCAAATATGCCATGACCATTGCCTCCGCCGTCCGCCTCGGCACGTCCCGTGCCAATGCGTCCTTCGACGGTTCCACCATCCAGTTTGCCCCGCTGCCCGGCGGCACGATCATTGACGGCTGGTTCGCCGGTGTTTACAGCGGCTCTGCCAACAAAGAGCTTGCCGGCAAGTTCCTCGAGCTGATGTACGACAATGAGTCCGACCTGCTCTGGATCAACGACGGCGCGCAGGCTCCGAACCGCAAGTCCACCGTTGCCCAGATCACCATCGACGACAGCAATAAGTACCTCAACAGCATGCTCGACGCGTTCGCTGCTGGCTGGCTGCCCGCCAACAACCAGGCGTTCGTCGGCTGGAAGCTCGACCTCAACCGCCCGATCCAGGCCATCCTGACCGGTGAAACCGACTACATGAAGGCCCTGAGCGACGCAGAGACGATCTTCAACACCAATAACAACCGCTGAGCACATTCCTGACGTTACTCCTTCTGGGGGCCGCCCAACCGGCGGCCCCCAGAAGGGGAGCTCCAGCGGAGGGGAATGTGCTTTTCGATAAAAACCCATTCCCTTCGGCTGGATCGAACCGCCCGAATATTGGCAGCCGCCGCCGTTTCCCGCTGCGCGGGATCACCGGCGGATCAACACTTTCCTGAAAAGGATGACATCTGGAGGACAAGACTTGTGAAACGCAAAGAAAAACGGATACAGCTCCGATCGATGGGATATGTTGCGCCGGCCATGCTGCTGCTCATTTTCCTGCTGGTCATTCCTCTTTTTTATACCCTCTACTGCAGCCTCTATAATCTGGACTATCTCGTCAAGGGCGACTTTGTCGGTCTCGGTAATTATGTCCGCCTGCTCAAGGATATCCGCATCAGCAAGTCGCTCCTGTTCACCTTTGAGATCACCATCATCTCCACGCTCCTCTCCGTCGGCATCGGCCTTCTGCTGGCCCTCTGGGTGGACCGCGAGCACGGCATCTTTGCCTATCTCATCGAGATGTTCGGCCTGATCCCGTGGGTCATCTCCATGATGGTCGCGGCGCTGCTCTGGCGCTGGCTCTTCAATGGCGACCTGGGCCTGTTCAATATGATCCTCAAGATCCTCGGCCATAACCCCATCTATGTCGTGGAGAATAAGAATTCGGCGATCATCGCCCTGATCTTCGTGCTCACGTGGCGTCTGGTCGGCTATGCGATGATCATGATTCTGGCCGGACTCAAGAGCCTGGACCCCACGCTGATCGAGGCCGCGAAGGTCGACGGCGCCTCGCCCTGGCAGATGCTCTGGCACATCAAGCTGCCCCTCATCAAGACGCAGCTCCTCCTGTCCATCATCGTCCTCACCGTCTCCAACTTCACGAATAATACCGTGCCGAAGGTTCTGACCAGCGGCGGCCCGAACGACGCCACCAACGTCATCACCCTCTTCCAGTATAACCTCGGCTTCCGCTATTACCAGTTCGGCACGTCGGCGGCCCTGTCCATCCTCATCATGCTGATCACCTCGCTGATCATCGTGCTGTACATCAAAGTGAGCAATTATAAAATCTGACCGGAAGGGAGCGAACACAGCCATGAATAAAACCGCAAAAACCGCAGCCCGGAAGACGGTCAACGTGCTCATGCTCGTGATACTCGCCTTCCTGACGACGCTTCCCATCTTCTGGTGCATCATCACCTCCCTGAAGACTCCGCAGGACATTTCGGCTTATCCGCCCAAGATCTTTAACTTCACCGTCACGTGGAACAACTATAAGCAGGTCTTCGCCCAGAGCTTCCTGCAAACCGCCGGAAACAGCGTTGTCTATTCGCTGCTCACCATTCTGGCCTGCCTCATCCTGGGCTATCTCGCGGCCTACGGCTTCGAACGCCGCCGTTTCCCGCTGAAAAAGCTGCTGTTCTACATCGTGGTCATCGGCATCCCCCTCTCCACGGGCAGCTCCGTCCTGCTGATCCCCAATTACCTCATGATGATGAAGCTCCACCTGACCAACCACTGGTACACGCTTCCGCTGCTCTACACGGCCTACAATCTCCCACTCGTCATCTGGATGCTGATCTCCGGCGTCCGCGGCCTGCCCTATGAGATCGAAGAGGCCGCCCGGATCGACGGATGCAGCCAGTTTTACATCATCACCCGCATCATCCCGCCGGTCATCCGTCCGTCGTTTGCTGCGGCTGCGCTGTTCGCCTTCATCGGCGCGTGGAACGAGTTCATCACGGCCACCGTCATGGTCAACGGCTATGCCCTGAAAAACATTCAGATGGCGATCTACGATTACATCGGCTTCTTCGGGCAGGAGTGGGGTCCGCTCTGCGGCGCGGCAACGCTTGCCATCATCCCGATCCTCCTCGTGTTCACCTTCCTTGGCAAACAGCTCGTCAGCGGCCTGACCGCGGGAGCAGTCAAGGGCTAAACAGAAAATCTGCGACCAGCGGCTGCGCAAACAGTCGCTGTTCGTCCACATTTCGTTTTCTCTGTGAGGTATATTTATGAAACACTATATCCATGAGATTCCCGGCCATCAAATTCCCGCTCCCACACGCCTGCATTTCGACGTGGTCGTCATCGGCGGCGGCATGAGCGGACTCTGCGCCGCCATGGCCTCCGCGCGCCAGGGCGCAAAGACCGCCATCGTGCAGGATCGCAGTGTGTTCGGCGGCAATGCCAGCTCCGAGATGCGGATGCACATCTCCGGCGCCTCCTGCCACTGGGGCAAAAAGGACGCCGCCGAGACGGGCATCCTGATGGAGCTTCAGCTCGAAAACAAATACCTGAACGACAGCTATAACTATTCCATCTGGGACGGCGTCCTCTGGAACGCCGCCAAGCAGACCGAAAACCTCACCCTCTATATGAACACCAGCATGACCGCCGTCCATTCCGACGGCGCGCACATCTCCTCCGTCGAATGTTATCAGATGACGACCGAGCTGCGCCTTGAGCTGACCGCCGGCGTCTTTGTCGACGCCACGGGCAACGGCACGCTGGGCTACGAGGCCGGTGCGGAATATAAGATCGGCCGCGAGGGCCGCGACGAATATCAGGAGCAGTACGCGCCCGCCGTCCCCGACGGCAAGACCATGGGCAACACGATTTACTTCGTGGCCGAGGACCGCGGCCATCCCGTCAAATTCGTCAAGCCCGACTGGGCCTATTCCTTCGACGAATCCGACTTCAAGCACCGCTATCACGGCGATATCGTGGTCTATCATAATGCCGATGATGTCGTCGTCCTCAAGCCGGATGAGGATTATGAGAGCCATTCCGACGAGCTGGTGGAAAAATACGACGTCAAGAGCGGCTATTGGTGGATCGAGCTGGGCGGCGACTGGGACGATATCATCAAGCAGTCCGAGGATATCCGCTGGGAGCTGTACCGCACGGTCTACGGCGTCTGGGATCACATCAAAAACGGCGGCGACCACGGCGCAGAAAACTATGAGCTGGTCTGGGTCGGCAATCTCGGCGGCATGCGCGAGAGCCGCCGCCTGATGGGCGACTACGTCCTGAAAGAGCAGGATATCCTGTCCAACCGCATCTTTGAAGACGCCGTGGCCTACGGCGGCTGGCCCATGGACGAGCATACCGCCGCCGGCTTCCGCGCCAAGGGCGAGATCCCGTCCGTCGTCCGTTCCTTCAAAGGACTCTATTCCATCCCCTACGGCTGCTATTGCTCGCGTACCATCGATAATCTCATGATGGCCGGCCGCGATATCTCCGCCTCCAAGCTGGCCATGGGTTCCACCCGCGTCATGGGCACCTGCGCCGTCGGCGGCGAGGCCGTCGGCGTGGCCGCGGCAAATGCCGCGCTGCTGGGCCTCACGCCCGCGCAGTATGGCCGCGCGCATATGCACGAGCTTCAGCAGAAGCTCCTCGCCTGCGACCTGTATGTCATGGGCCAGAAAAACGAGGATCCGAACGACCTCGCCCTCCGCGCCTCCGTCTCTGCCGGCAGCGAACAGCCGGGCTTCGAGGCGAAAAACGTCATCTCCGGCGTCACCCGCCGCGAGGGCGAGCAGAGCAACCTCTGGCGCTCCGCCGCACTGGGCGAGGGCGGCGAGACGCTCACGCTCACCCTGGCTGAACCGGCCCCTGTCCACGAAGTCCGTCTCGTCTTCGACCCCGACCTCAGCGAAGAGCGCTGCATCTCCGTCTCCAAGGCGTTCATCATGAAAGAGCCGCGCGGCGTCGCGCAGACGCTCGTCCGCGACTACCGCGTGGAGCTGCTCCGCGCGGGCGAGACGGTCGCTGCGCAGACCGTCACGGCCAACCACCAGCGCCGCAATGCCGTCTCCTTCGACGGCACCCTCTGCGACAGCGTCCGCGTCCATGTCCTTGCCACCAATGGCTGCGAAGAAGCACGGATCTATGAAATCCGAGTTTATTAACCCAATCCAACCGAATGTTTCAGCGGAAAAGGAGCGACTGTAATGCTGCAAGAAGTTATGACATCCCCTGGTGTAATTGAATTCCGCGACGTGCCCATCCCCGAGATCCGCGACGATCAGGTTCTGGTCAAAATGATGCGCCTTGGCATCTGCGGCTCGGATATCCACGTCTACCACGGCAAACACCCGTATACCAAATACCCCGTGACCCAGGGCCACGAAGTCTCCGGCCAGATCGTCCAGGTCGGCAGCGCGGTCAAGGGCCTTGAAGTCGGCCAGAAGGTCGTGCTAGAGCCGCAGGTCACCTGCGGGAAGTGCTATCCCTGCACGCACGGCAAATATAACCTCTGCACCGAGCTGAAGGTCATGGGTTTCCAGACCACCGGCGCGGCCAGCGAGTATTTCGCGGTCGATGCCTCGAAGGTCGACGTCATTCCCGATTCCATGACCTACGACGAAGCCGCGCTCATCGAGCCGCTGGCCGTCACCGTCCACGCCGCCAAGCGCTTCCCGGACATCAACGGGGCGAACGTCTCCATCATCGGCTGCGGTCCGATCGGCATCCTGCTCATGCAGTCCTGCAAGGCGCTCGGCGCGGCGAAGGTGCTCATCACCGACATCTCGGACTACCGGCTGGAGCTGGCAAAGTCCCTCGGCGCGGACTACGCGATCAATACCGCCAAAGTCCCCTATGCAGACGCCATCGCAGAGGTTTTCGGCCCGGATAAGGCCGACGTCACCTACGAATGTGCCGGCAATAACGCCACCACGGACATGGCCATCCAGAACAGCCGCAAAGGCTCCGTGATCGTCCTCGTCGCCGTCTTTGCCGACTGGGCAAAGGTCGACCTGGCCCGCCTCAATGACTCCGAACTCACGCTCGATACCTCCATGATGTACCGGCACGAGGATTATGTGGACGCGCTCCGCTTCGTCGCCGAGGGCAAGATCCAGCTCAAGCCCCTCATCAGCAAGCATTTCGCCTTCCGCGATTTCCTGTCCGCCTATCAGTATATCGACGCCAACCGCGAACGCACCATGAAGGTGGTCGTCGACATTCAGGACTGAACCTCCTGAGAAAGGGCAACAGCTATGGCTATTCATGAACAGACAGCCTCCTTCGACGTGGTCGTCGTGGGCGGCGGCTTTTCCGGCGTCTGCGCCGCGATCGCTGCGGCGCGTGAGGGCGCGAAGGTCGCCCTTGTGCAGAACCGCCCCGTATTCGGCGGCTCCGGCAGCTCCGAGACGCGGATGCACATTGTTGGCGCCAACTGCCATTCCTCCAAGCCGAACCTCCGCGAGACGGGCATCCTTGAGGAGATCCTGCTCGAAAACAAGCGCCGCAACCCCTATGCGGACTTCCCGGTCTTCGATACCATCGTCTGGGAAAAGGTGCGGATGGAGCCGAACATCACCATCCTCCTGAATACCAACATCGACGACGTCGTCCTGGACGGTGACCGCATCCTCGCCGTCACCGGCTGCCAGAATACCACCGAGACGCGCTGGACGGTCTACGGCAAGATCTTCATCGACGCCACCGGCCACGGCACGGTCGGCGTGATGGCCGGGGCGGAGAGCCGTATCGGCTCTGAATCGAAGCACGAGTTCAACGAACCCACGGCCCCCGAAGAGGCCAACAACAATAAGATGGGCAATACCATCATGTTCACCGCAATCGACCGCGGCGAGCCCGTGACCTTTATCAAGCCCGTCTGGGCCAATACCTATTCGGAAGAGGACCTGAAATACCGCCCGCATGTCGACCGCGTCTGCGCCCAGGCAGACGGCGGCGGACTCGTCTCCGTCGACGCGGCGAAGAACCAGCTGCCCGAGTTTTCGAATGTCGACGCCGGCTACTGGTGGATCGAGCTGGGCGGCGACGCCGAGGATATCATTCAGGAGAGCGAGCAGATCCACGAGGATCTTCTCAAGGTGCTCTACGGCGTCTGGGATCATATTAAAAATCAGGCCGACCACGGCGCGCAGAACCTCGACCTCAACTGGGTGAGCACCGTGCCCGGCTGCCGCGAGAGCCGCCGCCTCGTCGGTGATTACCTCCTCAATGAAAACGACGTCCGCGCCAACCGCGTCTTTGACGATGCCGTGGCCTACGGCGGCTGGCCGATGGATGTCCATGTGCCGGGCGGCGCGAAGGATCTGGCAAGCGTTGGCTCCCTCGTCTATAACTTCGAGGGCCATTATTCCATCCCATACCGCTGCTATTACAGCCATAACGTCAAAAACCTCATGCTGGCGGGCCGCGATATCAGCACCACCAAAATGGCCTTCTCGTCCACCCGCGTCATGGGTACCTGCGCCGTCGGCGGTCAGGCCGCGGGCACGGCTGCCGCGCTGGCCGTCCGCTACGGGTGCGACCCGCGCGAGGTAGGGGAGAAGCACATCCGTGAGCTGCAGCAGACGCTGCTGAAAAACGACTGCTATATCCCCGGCCATCCGAACACCGACGAAGCCGACCTTGCGCGCCGCGCGGCGGTCACGGCCTCCAGCGAAACGCCGGGCGGCGAAGCGGCCAATGTCATCAACGGCTATGCCCGCGGCGTGGGCGAGGCGTCCAACTGCTGGATCTCCGCACCGCTGAGCACGCCACAGACCCTTACGCTCACGCTGGCAGAGCCTGCCTCCGTCTGCGAGGTGCGCCTCACCTTTGATACCGATCTCAGCCATGAGATCCAGCCCTCGCTGATCGAAAACGTCCGCAAGCGTCAGGTCAGGGGCCTGCCGCACGAACTGGTGCGCGATTACGACGTCGAGCTGCTGCAAGGCGGCCAGACTGTTGCCCGCCGGGAGATCCGGGACAATGGCCAGCGCCTGAACTGCCTCGCGTTTGAGCATGTGGACTGCGATGCCGTGCGCGTCACCGTCCGTGCCGCGCACGGCAGCCCGGAGGCCCGCATCTTCGAGCTTCGCGTCTATTGAGGAACTGCCATGCAATACGGGATCTATTACGCGTACTGGGAAACCGAATGGGGCGGCAATTTCGTCCCCTATGTTGAAAAATGTGCTCGCCTCGGCTTTGACGTGCTGGAGGTCGCCTGCGGCGCGTTCGACCGCGAGAACGATGCGTTCTTCCACGAGCTGGCTGCCGCAGCCAGAGCCAACGGCATGGCCCTCACCGGCGGCTACGGACCCCGGAAGGAGCACGATCTGGCCACGGCGGATAACGCGCAGGCCGAGCAGACCTTCCACTTCTACGCCGATATGTTCCGCAAGATGGAGCTTGCCGGGATCGACCGCCTCGGCGGCGCGCTCTATTCCTATTGGCCCGCGCACGGTACGCCGCAGACCGATAAGGCCGCCGACACGGCGCGGAGCGTCCGGCGCATGCAGCGCCTGGCCGATCTGGCGTCCGACCACGGGATCACGCTCGGCATGGAGGCGCTCAACCGCTTCGAGGGCTATCTCATCAATACCGCGCAGGAGTGCATCGACTATGTCCGCGCGGTCGACCGGCCCAACGTCAAGGTCATGCTGGACACGTTCCATATGAACATTGAAGAGGACTCGCTCACCGACGCCATCCGCCGCAGCGGCAAGCTGCTCGGCCATTTCCACGTCGGCGAGGCGAACCGCCGCTGCCCCGGCCCGAATGGCCGCTTCGACTGGCACGCCATCGGACAAGCGCTGCATGACATCGGCTACACGGGCGACGTCGTCATGGAGCCGTTCGTCCGCATGGGCGGGCAGGTCAGCCAGGACGTCGCGCTCTGGCGCGATCTGTCCGGCGGCGCGGACGAAGAAAAACTGGATCAGGACGCCGCAGCCTCCCTTCGCTGGCTGCGCGGCGTGATGGAGGGAAATAACTGATGCGAGGAACGTATTTTCTTGGAAACGGTGCATTTGAAACGCGGGACATGCCGGAGCATCCGCTCGCCCCGCGCGAAGTCCTGATTCAGGTCGCCGCCTGCGGCGTCTGCGGGACGGACGTCCATATCTACCACGGGGACAAAGGCTCCGCGGAGGTGATTCCGCCGGTCGTGCTCGGCCACGAACTCTCCGGCACGGTCGCCGCCGTCGGCGCGGCGGTCAAAACGCTGCATGTCGGCGACCATGTCGCCGTCGACCCCAATTGCTACTGCGGCGAGTGCCATTACTGCCGCCGCGGCAAAAAGCAGCTCTGCACGAACCTCCACGCCATCGGCGTGAATGAAAACGGCGGCTTTGCCGATTTCTGCTATGCGCCCGAGGCGCAGTGCTTCCTGCTCGATCCGGAGCTTCCGCTGGAGTACGGCGCCATGGCCGAGCCGCTGGCCTGCTGCCTCCACGGCATCGACCGCGCGCAGATCCGCACCGGCGACACGGTGCTCGTCATCGGCGGCGGTGCAATCGGATTGCTGATGGTGCAGCTGGCGAAGCTGTCCGGCGCGTCGCAGGTGCTGCTGAGCGAGCCGGTGCAAACCCGCCGGGAGATCGGCTTGCAGCTGGGCGCGAACGCCGCGATTGACCCGATCCACGAGGATCTGACCGCGCGCATCCGCGCGCTGACCGGTATGGACGGCGTGGACGTCGTCATCGAGTGCGTCGGCAACACCATCGCCACCGCGCAGGCCTTCTCCGCCACCAAGCGCGGCACGACCGTCCTGCTCTTCAGCGTCCCGAAATCCGGCACGACGCATCCGCTCAGCCTCGAGGATGTCTACCAGAAGGAGCTGACAATCGTCGGCTCGATCATCAATCCGGACACGCACCAGCGCGCCGTCGACCTGATCAACAGCGGCCGCATCCAGCTTGCCCCCATCCTCACGCACCGTTTCCCGATCGAGCGCCTCAAGGATGCCATCTTGATGCAGATGTCCTCGGAATCTCTCAAAGTCCTCGTCGGCAGTAATTACGACTGATACCTATTTTCAAAGGGCGGGTATTGCCATACCCGCCCTTTGTGTTATAATGAGGCAGTATCATACAAATCTATTCGCCGAATTGTGTGGTGCTGCCCGAACAAAAAATAGATTTGCGGGTATGTGCCCGCTTTGTCTGTACGGAGTCTTTTATGAAAACCTTCTCTCAAATCATCCGGAATTACTGGGTCGATCTCGTCCTGCTGAATCTGGCCTTTCTGCTCGGCTGCATCCCGGTCGTGACGATTCCGGCCTCGCTCTCCGCGCTCAGCCGCGCCCTGCTCCGCATGCAGCGGGAAGAGAATGTCCATATCTTTCGCGACTTTTTCCGCGACATCAAGATCGGCTTCCGCCGTTCGCTGCTCCCCGGCTGCATCCTGCTGGCCGGGCTTGCGCTCAGCTATTTCGGCGGACACGGTTGCGCACAGGCGGACTCCGGCCGCGTGCCGCTGCTGGTTTTCCTGCTGCTCTGGATCTATGCGGTCTTTTCCTTCAGCATGTATGCCATCCCACTTGCCGCACAGCTCGATCTGCCGCTGCGCGCCGTCTTCCGCAACGCGCTCATCCTGCTCCTCGCCCGCAGCGGCCAGAATGTCGCCGCGCTGCTCGTTGTCGCCGCATGTACGCTCCTCCTCGTGCTGACCGCGCCCTTCCTCCTGCCGCTGGTGCTGTTTGCGCATTTCTCCTTCTGCGCACTTGTCTGCCTCTGCTTTGCAGAGGGCGGCCTTCGCCGCTGCATCGCCGAGTGATGCGTTTTCGGTGTTGCGCCGCCGCCGGAATTGTGCTAAAATAGTCCGGGTATATCTGGAAATGGGAGTGAGTGTGCGCCGTGGGAAAGATCGGAAAAAACAGCTTGGATATTCAGGAGAGCAACCGCCTCTCCATCCTCCGCATCCTGGCCGGAGAGGACGTGCTGACGCGGGCAGAGCTTTCCCGCAGGACGGGTCTGAAGCAGGCCACCATCACCAACATCATCAACGACTTTCTCGCCTCCGGCGTCGTCTCCGAGACGGGTGCGCTGAAGGGCAATCTGGGCCGCCGCTCCATCGGCATCCGGATTAATGCGGAGAAGTTCAATGTCGTCGCCATCAAAATCGCCCGCCGCTCTTACAGCGTCGGCATCTTCAACATCAAAAATCAGCTTTTGGAGAAGGAATATCAGAAGCTCGATCCCGCCGCCGGGGCCTCCGCCGTGCTGGAGCGCATCGTGTCCGATGCCAGAAGCCTCATGCAGAAATACGGCAGCTGCTGCGCCGTCGGCGTGGCGGTGCCAGGACCCTATCTCCGGCGCGAGGGCCGCATCGCCGTCATGACCGAGTTTGCCGGCTGGGAGAAGATCGACATCTGCAAGCAGCTCGGCGCTGCGTTCGAGCAGCCCGTCTTTGTCGAGCACGATGCAAACGCCGGTGCGCTCGGCGAATGGAGCCGCAGCGCCAACATCGGCCGGGACGACGTGCTCGTCCACCTGCTCGCCAGTGAGGGCATTGGCGCGGGCGTTGTCATCGGCGGCAAGATCATCAGCGGCTACCGCGGCATCTTCGGCGAGATCGGCCATATGTCCATCAACGCCATGGGCCCGCGCTGCCTCTGCGGCAACCGCGGCTGCCTGGAGATGTACTGCTCCGCGCTCGCGCTTGTCCGCGACGTGCAGGCCGGTCTGCCGGAGCATCCCGAGAGCAGCCTGACCTCCGAACAGAAGATCACCGCCGAGGTCATCTTCCGTCATATGAACGCGGGCGATGCCTACTCGCGTTCCGCCGTCCTGCGTACCGGGCACAGCCTCGGCTGCGGCGTTGCGAACCTTGTGAACATCTACGATCCCAAGGAGATCGTCATCTCCGACGTCATGTCCGGCGGCGGAGAGGTCATGCTGCAAGCCATCCGCGAGGCCGCAAAAGAGCGCCTCCTGCCAGAGGTCTGGCGCGATCTCACCATCCGCTATTCCGCCGTTCCGGAGGATCTCATCCTCTACGGCGCGGCCTCCGTCGCCATCGATAAAATCCTCGAAAAGACCGATGCCTTCTCCCCCTCCGGGGCGGACGCGCCCGAATCCAAACCGCTCTGAGTATTGAAATACAAGTGCCCGCTCCATTGGAGCGGGCACTTTCTTTTACGTCGATTTTACAAAGAAACGCTTTTGCATTTTACGCGCGGGCAGTATCCTTTGAACCGTAGACAGGAAGTCAAGAACATAAAAATCAAAGGAGAAATTCCAAATGAAAAAGATCATTGCACTGCTGCTTGCGCTGACGTGCGCGCTGGCTCTGTTCGCCGGCTGCGCAGCAAAGACCACTTCGAACGATACCGCTGCGGATACCTCCGCGGCAGACACCGCCGCAAAGGACGACAGCGCCAGCACCGAAAAGGAAGACAAGCAGGATGATGCCGCGTCGACCAAGAAGGAACTGAGCGGCACGGTTGCGACCGACGGCTCCACCTCGATGGAGAAGGTCATCGGCGCCCTGGGCGAATCCTTCATGGCGGAAAACCCCAACGTGACGTTCACCTATAACCCGACCGGCTCCGGCTCCGGCATCCAGGCTGTGAGCGAAGGCCGCTGCGACATTGGACTCTCCAGCCGCGCCCTGAAGGATGAGGAAAAGGCTTCCGGCCTGAAGGAAACCACCCTGGCCCTCGACGGCATCGCCATCATTGTGAACCCGGAAAATCCCGTCTCTGACCTCGACGTCGAGACCATCGCGAAGATCTACACCGGCGAGATCACCAACTGGAAGGACGTCGGCGGCAACGACGCTGAGATCGTTCTGATCGGCCGTGAGGCTGGCTCCGGCACCCGTGACGGCTTTGAGTCCATCACCGGCACCAAGGACGCCTGCCAGTACCGGCAGGAGCTGACCTCCACCGGCGACGTGATCGCCACGGTCGCGCAGAACCCGGACGCCATCGGCTATGCCTCCCTCTCCGCAGTCAAGGACACCGTCAAGGCTCTGACTGTCGGCGGCGTGGCCCCGAGCGAAGACACCGTCAAGGACGGCAGCTATGTCGTGCAGAGACCGTTCGTCCTCGTCACGAAGGACGGCGAGGCCCTCAGCGAAGCGGCCCAGGCGTTCTATGACTACGCACTTGATCCCGCCCAGGCGGAGCTGATCGGCAAGGCCGGTGCTGTGGCGGTCAACTAAAGGCAAATCAAAAAGGCGGCAGGATAGCCGCCTTTTTGGCCGTATGTGAGGAAATTGCGATGAAACGAGGAAAACATATTGTTGAGACCGTCGTCCATGCGCTGTTTTTACTGTTTGGTCTGGTCGCGGTCGGCTGCGTGCTGATCATCACGGTCTATCTGGTGATCTCGGGCATTCCGGCCATCCGGAAGATCGGCCTTGTGCCCTTCCTGTTCGGGCAGACGTGGGCGTCCACAGCGGCGGAGCCGCAGTACGGCATCCTGCCGTTCATCCTGACGAGCGTCTACGGCACGGCGGGGGCCATCGTGCTCGGCGTGCCGGTCGGCTTTCTGACGGCGGTGTATCTGGCAAAACTCGCGCCGAAGCGCGTGAAGGGCGTGATGCAGACGGCGGTGAGCCTGCTCGCGGGCATCCCGTCGGTTGTGTACGGCCTCGTCGGGATGCTGGTGCTCGTGCCCGGTATCCGCAAGGCGTTCCACCTGCCGGACGGCGCAAGCCTGCTGGCCGCGATCATTGTACTCGCGGTCATGATCCTGCCGTCCATCATCAAAGTCTCGGTCACGGCGCTCGAGGCCGTGCCGCGCGAATACGAGGATGCGTCGCTGGCCCTCGGGGCCACGCCCATCGAGACGTATTTCAAGGTGTCCGTCCCGGCGGCGAAGAGCGGCATTGCCGCGGCGGTCGTGCTCGGTGTGGGCCGCGCGATCGGCGAGGCCATGGCCGTCATGATGGTCTCGGGCAACGCGGCCAATATGCCGTCTCTGTTCCAAAGCGTCCGCTTCCTCACCACGGCGGTCGCCAGCGAAATGTCCTATTCCAGCGGTTTGCAGCGGCAGGCGCTGTTCTCCATTGCGCTGGTGCTGTTCCTGTTCATCATGCTCATCAATGCGGCGCTGAACTTTTTCTTGAAGCGCGGAAAGGAGCGATAACATGCAGAAGAAATTACCGCTCCGGCGGCGGGGCTATATCGGCACGATGCGGGCCCTGATGTACCTTTCCGCCGGCCTTACGGCGGCGCTCGTGCTGTTTCTGATCGGCTACGTGCTGCTGAAGGGCGTGCCGAACATCAGCTGGGAGCTGCTGTCCACTGCGCCGAGCTATCTGGAGGAGCGCATCGGCATCCTGCCGGACATTCTGAACACGCTTTATCTTGTGATGGCGACGATCCTCTTCGTCCTGCCGCTCGGCGTGTGCGCGGCCATCTACTTAAACGAATATGCGTCGAATAAAAAGCTCGTCGCGGCCATCGAATACGCGGCGGAGACGCTCTCCGGCATCCCGTCCATCATTTACGGCCTCGTCGGCATGCTGATCTTCTGCAAGAACGGGACGTCGCTGATCGCGGGCGCATGGACGCTGACGATCATGAACCTGCCGACCGTCATGCGTACCACGCAGGAGAGCCTCAAGACCGTCCCGCAGAGCTACCGCGAGGGCGCGTTTGGACTCGGCGCGGGCAAATGGCGCGTCATCCGCACGGTCGTCATGCCCGGCTGCGTCGACGGCGTGGTCACGGGCTGTATCCTCTCCATCGGCCGCATCCTCGGCGAGTCGGCGGCGCTGCTGTTCACGGCGGGCTTTGCCCACGCGCTGAACGGCATCTGGCGTGGCCTGCACAGCGCGGGCGCGACGTTAACGGTCGCCCTCTACGTCTACGCGAAGGAGCAGGGCGAGTTCGGCGTGGCCTTTGCCATCGCGGCCATCCTGATGGTGCTCGCGCTGCTCATCAATCTGGCGGCAAGCCTCGTATCCCGCTATTTCAGGAGGAAGAATGCACTATGAACAGCATCATTTCTGTCAATGATTTGAATCTCTGGTACGGCAGCCATCAGGCGCTGACCAATATCTGCATGGACATCCCCGAAAAGAGCATCACGGCCCTCATCGGCCCGTCCGGCTGCGGCAAGTCGACGTTCCTCAAAACGCTCGACCGTATGAACGACCTCGTCCCCGGTGTGAAGATCGAGGGGAGTGTCTCGTTCCACGGGCAGGACATCTACGCGCCCGGCACGGACGTCAACGACCTCCGCCGCCAGATCGGCATGGTATTCCAGAAGCCGAATCCCTTCCCCATGAGCATCTACGACAACATCGCCTACGGCCCGCGGACGCATGGCGTCCGCAACCGCGCAAAGCTCGACGAGATCGTCGAACGTTCGCTGCGCGGCGCGGCCATCTGGGACGAGGTCAAGGATCGCCTGAAAAAGAACGCCCTCGGCCTCTCCGGAGGGCAGCAGCAGCGCCTCTGCATCGCGCGGGCACTGGCCGTCGAGCCGGAGGTGCTGCTCATGGACGAGCCGACGAGCGCGCTCGACCCCATCTCCACCTCGAAGATCGAGGAACTGGCCATGGAGCTCAAAGAGCACTATACCATCGTCATCGTCACGCACAACATGCAGCAGGCCGTCCGCATCTCGGACAATACCGCCTTCTTCCTGCTCGGTGAGCTGGTGGAATACGGCGAAACGGAGCAAATGTTCTCGCAGCCGCGCGAGAAGAAGACCGAGGACTATATCACGGGGAGGTTTGGATGATGAGAAGCCGGTTTGACGAGCAGCTTGCGCTGCTGAACAGAGAGCTGATCGAAATGGGTGCGCGCTGTGAAGAGGTCATCGCACTGGCCGCCAAGTCGATGGCGGACGGAGACGTGAGCCTCGCGAAGCAGGTCGCGCCGCTGGACGCGGAGATCGACCAGAAGGAGCGGGATATCGAATCCCTCTGCCTCAAGCTGCTGCTCCAGCAGCAGCCGGTCGCGCGCGACCTGCGGCAGATCTCCGCAGCCCTGAAAATGATCACGGATATGGAGCGCATCGGCGATCAGGCCGAAGATATCGCCGAGATCGTCACGTTCCTGGCCGGCCGCGGCCCGGAGGACAGCGAACTCATGCGCGAAATGGCCCGCGCCACGATAAAAATGGTCACAGATAGTGTTGATGCTTTCGTAAAACGTGATATACTGTTGGCAGAGCAGGTCGTCCGCGACGACGATACCGTCGATGCCTACTTCGATCAGGTCAAGCATAAGCTGATCGAAAAGATCGCGGCGGAGCCGTCCGACGGCGAATACGCGCTCGACCTGCTGATGATCGCCAAATATTTTGAACGCATCGGGGATCACGCGACGAACATCGCCGAATGGGTGATCTTTTCCGTGACCGGTGTACACAAGGAGGGGGACGCATGATCTGGTGTGTGGAGGATGACGCCAGCATCCGCGACATCGAGGTATACGCCTTACAGTCCACGGGCTTTGAAGCGCGCGGCTTCGAGGATGGCACGTCCTTCTGGGATGCCTTGCAGGGTGCGGCGCTGCCGGAGCTGGTGGTGCTGGACGTGATGCTGCCGGGGATCGACGGCATCGAGCTGCTGCGCCGCATCCGCGCAGACGCGCGCATGGCCGCGATCCCCGTCGTCATGGCGACGGCCCGCGGCGCGGAGTATGATAAAATTCAGGGCCTCGACCTCGGCGCGGACTATTACCTGACGAAGCCGTTCGGCGTCATGGAGCTGGTCTCCTGCGTCAAGGCCGTGCTCCGCCGCGTCCAGCCGAAGGCCGTCGAACACCTGCTGAAAACGGGCGGCCTGTTTGTCAATCTGGACGAGCATACCGTCTCGGCAGACGGTGCGCGCGTGGAGCTTACATATAAGGAATTCGAGATGCTGAAGCTCTTTTTGTCGCATCCCGGCGTCGCCTGGACGCGCGAGAAGCTGATGGAGCAGGTCTGGGGCACGGATTACTGCGGCGAGACGCGCACCGTCGACATGCACATCCGGACGCTCCGGCAGAAGCTCGGCTCCTATGGCGACCGCATCGAGACCGTCCGCGGCGTCGGCTACCGATGGGAGGCGCAGACATGACCAAAAAGATCTTCCGTTCCATCCTGCTCGTCGCGGGGACGGTTCTCCTCGCCAGCCTGATCATCATTTGGGGCTGTCTCTATGGATATTTTGCCGGCGTGCAGGAGACGCAGCTGCAAGACGAGCTGGGCCTTGCAGCCGTCCTGACCGAGACCGACGGCGAAGCGGGGCTTCGCCAGGTCGACGCCAGCCGCTTCCGCCTCACCTGGATCGCCGCCGACGGCACGGTTCTTTACGACACGGATACGGATGCTGCGCAGTTGGAAAACCACGCCGAACGTACCGAGGTGCAGCAGGCGCTGGAAGCCGGCACGGGCGAGAGCGTCCGCTATTCCACCACCTTCCTGGAAAAAACCATGTACCGCGCAACGCGCCTCTCCGACGGGACGGTGCTCCGCATCTCGCGCAGCCGCGCGACGGTCGGCGTCCTTCTGCTCGGCATGCTCCAGCCGATCCTCGCCGTGTTGATCGCGGCGCTCGTGCTCTCGGCCATCTTTGCCCGCCGCCTCTCACGCCGCATCGTCGAGCCTCTCAATAACCTCGACCTCGATCATCCGCTCGATAACGATGCCTATGAGGAGCTTTCCCCCCTCCTTGGCCGCATCAGCCGCCAGCATAAGCAGATCACCACACAGCTGCGCGAGCTGAAGCGCAGAACCGACGAATTCACCCAGATCACCGGCAGCCTCCGCGAGGGGCTTGTCCTGCTGGACGACCGCGGCTATGTCCTCAGCATCAACCCGGCCGCGCAGCGCCTGTTCGGTGCAAATGCAAGCTGCGTGGGGCAGGATTTCCTCGTCGTCGACCGCAGCCGCGAACTGGATGCCGCCATCGCGCAGGCCATGGCCGACGGCCACAGCGAGCTGCGCAGCGAACGCGGCGGCCGCCTCTGGCAGTTTGACGTCAGCCGCATCGACACGGCGGGCGAAAAGGGCGGCGCGGCCCTTCTGGCCTTCGATATCACCGATCGCGAGCTGGCCGAGCAGAGCCGCCGCGAGTTTACCGCCAATGTCTCGCACGAGCTGAAAACGCCGCTTCAGGGCATCATCGGCAGCGCCGAGCTGCTCGAGAGCGGCATGGTCAAGGAAGAGGACGTCCCGCGCTTCGTCGGCCACATCCGTGACGAGGCGCAGCGCCTCGTCACGCTCATCGGCGACATCATCCGCCTCAGCCAGCTCGACGAGGGCGTCGACGTCCCGCGCGAACCGGTCGACCTTCTCGCTGTCGCAAACGAGGCCGCGCACGACCTTCAGGGCGCGGCGGAGGCGCGCAAGGTTACCCTCGCCGTCGACGGCGAGCGCGCGCAGATCGTCGGTGCGCGCCGCCTCCTTTATGAGATCGTCTATAACCTCTGCGAAAACGCCGTCAAATATAACCGTGAGGGCGGCAGCGTCAGCGTCCACGTCGCGCAGTCGGACAGCTGGGTCAGCGTCCGCGTCGCGGACACCGGCATCGGCATCGCGCCGGAGCACCAGAGCCGCATCTTCGAGCGGTTCTACCGCGTGGATAAGAGCCATTCCAAGGCGTCCGGCGGCACGGGACTCGGCCTTTCCATCGTGAAGCATGCCGTCGCCTATCACCACGGCATGATTGATCTCCAGAGCGAACCCGGCAAGGGTACCATCATCACCGTCACTTTCCCCAAATAAGGAAACAGAAGCAGCCCTCTCCATCCGGAGGGGGCTGTCAGCGTGTCGAAAAAGTCTTTTCGCCCCGCTGACCGTCCAGTTTTCTGAACTTAAAAAGTTCAGAAAACTGCTTGATTGAACGAGAAAGGGGCTTTTTGCCCCTTTCACTCTTTCCCCGCTGCTCTATTGCAGGACTGCGTTTTATAGTTTTTTTGACAGTCTCACAGCCCACTCCCCGAGGGGGCTGTTTCTATGTGTCTCCAATGTAGCCCAAAGGCCCCCTCTACTAAGAGGGGGCCTTTGGATAACGATGATTTGTCTGCTCACAGCGTCAAAAACTTCGTCACGATCAGCTCTACACACTCCGGAATGGAAAACCGGCTCGTGTCAAGACAGAGGTCGTGGAACTGCGGCGCGCCCCAGACCTGTCCGGTGTACGATTCATAGTATTTCTTCCGCTGCTTATCCATCTTCCGCACGAGCTGCACCGCCTGATTGTGCGACAGCCGCTCCTGCTCCATCTTCCGCGCCACGCGGTGCTCCTCCGGCGCGGAGATGAACACACGCAGCAGCCGCACGTCCTGCTCCCGCAGGACAAAGTCGGCGCAGCGCCCCACAAAGACACATTCCTCGCGCTTCGCCAGCCGGCGGATCTCGTGGCTTTGCAGCGCAAACAGCACCTCAGACGTCGGCCGTCCGCGCAGCACGTGATAGTTCCCCTCGTGGACGGTCTGGAACAGGTAGGGGTTCGTCGCCTTCTCGTCCGCTGCGCTCATTGCCTTCTCCGACAGCTCGCCGTATTCGCACGCGAGGCGGATCAGCTCGCGCTCATACACCTTGATCCCAAGCTGATTGGCGGTCTTGACGGCGATCTCGTGCCCGCCGCTGCCGAACTGCCGCCCAATGCAGATGATCCGGTTTGCCATGATGATATTCCTTCTCTCTTTCTGATTCTGATTGATTACTGCAATGCGCTGAGGACTTGCTGCGTGACTGCGAATTCGCGTCCCGCCGGGGTAATGACGGCGCGGAATGAAACGTCCGTGTCCGTCAGCAGGAGGCGGAGCGTCCCGCCGCACGAGATCGTGATGCTGGACAAATCGTTCCCGTTCAGCACGATCTCAAGGTTTCCTTCGGTGAAATCAATGTCCAGAGATTCGATGTCCGGCGCGATCGCGTTCGCAGCGGCGGCCATGCCGTCCGCGTCCAGCGCGATGGTGTAGACCTCCTGCCCGCCGGGCTTTTCGGTGTGGCTGGCCGTGGCCGAAAAGAGGAGCTGCGCCGCTGCGTCGAGCAGATTCGCGGACTTTGCCCACGAATTTGTCCCGAGATCGACCGCGTTTCCAGAGGAATCAAGAATCTTTCCATCTGAAACATACAGTGTGACCGGACCCTTCTGGATGCCAGTGACGGTCATGCCGTCAATGCGCTGCCGCCCCAGGCCCAGCGTGGTGTCGAGGACGACGGGGCCACAGTCCGCCTTGAGGCGGAGATCTGCCGAGACGGCGTCCCCGCCAAATGTGGCCTGCCAGGCGCGGAGCAGCCGGAAAACGTCGTCAGTCAGGGTGATGTTTGCGGTGTTTTCCCCGGATTGCATGGCGGACAGTACCGCCTCCGGGATCTCTGCGTCCTCCGCCGCGCCGTGCCGGGGCGTGAGCGTCAGACTGAGGGCAGTGTTTGCCTCGTCGGAGAGCACGATCTCAAAGACGAGATTTTCCAGCGTCCTGTCCTGCTCGGCCAGCGACATGGAGACTTCCCGCAACGCGCCCGCTTCGTCCGCCATGGACGGAAGTAAAATTGCCGCGAGCTTCTGCGCATCTTCGCCGGAAATTGCGGCGGAATAGACGGTTTCGTCCCCGTTCTTTGACGTTTCCAGTTCAGCCGATCCGTACAGGGAAACGGACGCATCGAGCAGTGCCCCATAGTCGATCAGCCCGTTCGCGCCAAGAGCGCAGGCGCTGCCGTCCGCGAGATAGAGCGTGTCGTTCGCCAGATACAGCGACAGGCCGTCGCGCGTGAGGCGTGTGATGGACTGGCCGTCCGCGCTGGTGCGCAGAATGTCGACGCTCGTCTCCGAGGTGTCGCCGTTCGTGGTCAGCGCGGCGTCCGCCTGCATCACGAGTACATCCTGATTCGCGTAGTTTTTCAGCAGTTCATAGGCGTTCAGCCCGGTTTTGAGCTTCGAAGATCCGAAGAACGAGACCGCGGCCAGGATTGCCGCAATGACGATCACGGCGATGGGGATGATCCACCAGCGGAAGCGACGGTTCGGCTTGGCCGCCGTTCCGGCGGCCTCAGCTTTTGGGTGGGCGTCCTCTGCGGGTTCGGCGGGATCGTTCGGAGTTTCTGCGGTTTTTTGAGGCTCCTGCGGGATCTGCTGCGCCTTCAGTGCGGCAAGCTCGGCCTCCAGCTCGGCCAGCTTTTCCTCCGCCGATTTGGCGCGAGCCAGCAGCTCCGCGTTTTGGTCAGCGGGTACGACAGCGGGCGGCTGCGGGTCGCTGCCGGCAGCGACAGCGGATACGCCAGCGGGGACGAGCGGGGCGTTCTGCGGCGCGCTGAGCGCCGCACGTTTCTGCTTCGATTTGCGCACGGCCTTCCGAATGAAGTGGATCATCAGGAAAATAATCAGCGCAAGCAGCAGCGGAATCGCCGCCCAAATCCACCAGACCGGCATGGTCGACACGGCGGCGATGCGTGCGCTGGCAGCCGGGATGGAGAAGACGGCATAGCTGCCGACGGTTTCAAACGGAACGGACTGCCAGACGCCGCCCTGCTCCACATAGATGCGCAGACGGCTCGTCTTGCCCTCAGGGGCGAGATAGCGGATGCGGTGCGGCGCGGGCGTCTCGCTCGAGACGCTGATGCTCCACTGCTCGATGAGATCCCAGTTGGCGGTCATCGGCGGGAGCTTCCCGGCCTCAACGCTCTCGAAATACGCCTGGATGCGGTTGGCTGCGTTCCCGGTGCGGACATGGAAAACCGACGGGGTGAGCGCCTCGGAAGACGCGCTGATGGAATCGCCCTCGCGATAGCTGCCCTCCGCAAGGAGCACCGCGCGGCCATCCTCGCGCACGGCGTCGGAAGCGAGTCCTGGGACGTAGGACGTGTAGACAGCGGTGACGGTGGTGTCGAAGCAAAGGTCGTTCAGCTCTGTGCGGTCCCACGCGGCGTAGGAGCCGTCCTGCTCCGGAATGGCGGGGAAGACGGACTCGTCAAACGAATCGCCATACGAGAAGCGGAGCTGCTTGAGCGTCTTGCCGCTTGCTACGAATTTCAGCGTGAACGTGCGCATGTCCTCTGGAAGAATGTCTTCTTCCAGAAGCGTTTGGAAATCGACTGGTTCGGCGCTGCTCGCAATGCTCTGATGATCCAGACCTGCGAGCGCGGCGGAGACGAAGCGGTTGCCGGTGAACGTGCCGTCCGGCGCGCCGGAGATGGCGCCGGAATACTGCCCGCAGCCGGTGATATCCACAAGGCTGACGCAGGCGGCCACGGTGCTGCCCGAACCGTCGAGCGCTTCGGCCACGCCGGAGCCGGTGATGCCGCCGACATGGCTCTTGCCGGAGAGCGTACACTTGGCATAGCTTTCGCGGACGCTTGCGCCGGTCAGGCCGGTCACGCCGCCGACGTAGGAGCCGGACGTGCTCTCCACGGGGCCGTAGTTTTCACAGGCTGTGATGAGGCCAAGATCCATCCGGCCGCAGATGCCGCCCACGTAAGACCGCTTGCCGGTGATCGCGCCGGTGTTGACGCAGTGCTGGAGCACCGCACGGTAGGTGTACTGGCGCTTATAGCTGCCGTCGAGATCGGACGAGACGTCGTCCTCGGGGTCGAGCGCGTACTCGAGCGCCATCGAACCGGCCACGCCGCCGGTGTTGATGTCGCCGGAGACGGCGGCTTCGTTCCGGCAGGCGGAGAGCTTGCCGAGCGTGATCTGGTCGACGTCGACTGCGGATGCGTCGGTGATGGTATTTTTCACGCCGGACTCCGCGTCGTTGACGGCGTCGAACAGCGTCGTGGAGATTTCATGGAACTTTTTGTTGATGGCCTTGATGTCGTTCGAGACGGTGCCGACCGTGCCGGTGACGGCGTCGTTCAGAAGGTTGATCTGGCTCGAAACGCCGTTGACGGCGGAGGTGAAGCCGCCGAGATCGGGCGCGGCGACAAGCCCCGCCGCGGCGTCTGCCCGGCCCACGGCATCCAGGCCGCCGGAGGCCGTGCCGGAATGATCGACGTCGAGCTTGCCGGGATCGATGGTCACGGAGCCGGAGCCGGTCGTGATGTCGACGGTGACGCCGCCGTCATCCTTCGGCGTGACGTCGATGCTTCCGCCCTCGCCGGGCGTGACGGAGGCCGTGGTGTCGCCGGGCGTGGCGGTGGTGGTGGAGCTGGAGGATGCGCCGCCGGTGACATTGCCGGAGCCGGTGACGTTTGCCTTGCCGTCGACATTGACGCGGATGCTGCCCGCCTCTTCGACGGCGGTGTCGACATAGCCGGAGAGCGTGTTCAGCCGGGAGGCGACGCCGCCCGCGCTGCCCTCCGCGTCGGATGCGGCCTTGTCGACGAGGTCGCTCAGCTCGTTCAGCTGGGTCTGGAGCTTTTTCGTGGTCTTGTCATTGAGCTGCATCTCGATGTACGGCTCGACCTGACCGGCCACGCCGCCGACGTCCTTGCGGCCATTGACCGCGCCGGTGTTGACGCAGTCGACAAGCTGGCCGCACGTGCGGCCCACGATGCCGCCGGTGTTGTAGCCGATGTGCGGATAACCGATGGTGGCGGTATTGCGTGCGGCGGAGATCGTCCCCGCGTTGTAGCCCGCGACGCCGCCGGTGTCGGTGGCGATGTTGGCGGTGGACAGCTCGGAGAGCTTCGTGAGGTCGAGAGAGAAGGTGAGGTCGAGATCGGAGAGGTCAATGCCCGGATCGACGCTCTCGATGTTGACGTAGGCCGCGTTTTCGCAGTCTTCGATCACGCCAAGGTTGCAGCCCACGAGTCCGCCGGTGCGGTTCTCACCGTCGACGGTGCCGCCCGTGCGGCAGCCGCGGAGCACGCCGCTGGCCTTGTTTTCGCCGACGAGTCCGCCGGTGGCCCAGCCGCCGGAGACCGTGCCGGTGAAGGAGCAGTTTTCAATCGTGCCGTAGTTCTCGCCGACGAGACCGCCGGTCGAGACGGGGTCGCCCGCCGGGGCGACGCTGCCCTCGATGTGCAGATTTTCCACGCGGCCCGTGGGCTGGAGCGTGCAGATCAGGCCCGCCGGGGAGAGCGCGTCCGTGATGGCAAGGCCGCGGATCGTGTGGCCCTGACCGTCGAACGTGCCGCCGAACGTGGCGATGGGGGAGAAGGTCAGTCCTGTGAGGTCGAGATCGGCCTCAAGCACGACGTGTTTCTCCCGTGACCAGGCGTCGAGCGTGCAGCTCGCCGCGAGGGCGATCAAATCGTCCTCGGTGGAAATGGAGATGATCTCCATCTCGGTCTCTTCGGCCTTCGGGGCGGTGGCTTCCGTGGTTTCGGCGGCTTCGGTGTCCGCTGCTTCGTCCTCCGCCGCGCCGAGGACGGGCAGGATCGTAAAGCTCACGAGCGTGAGCGCCGCGAGCAGCGCCGCAAGCAGGCGGCGGAGCGGGTTATTTTGTTTCATCATCGTCCGCCTCCTCATCATTTGCTGAACCGGATACCAGATTGAGATCGATGTCGCCCTCGACGACGGCGTGTACCGCGCCGCGGATCGTGCCGTTGATGCGGCCGGACACCATGCCGTTGACATAGGTGCGGCCATTGGCGGTTTTATGTCCGCCGACCGCGACGGACGGCACGGAGAAGGACGTCTTGTCGACGATGCCGCTGCCGATGAGCAGGATCTGCGGCAGGACGAACATGACGAGGAACATCGAGATGACTGTGCCCCGCCCGAGGCTCTCGCCGATGCCGGCGATGACCGGCTCGGACGTCATGCTGCCGATCAAAAAGCCGCAGATGGAGAGGATGGAGCCGGAGGTCAGGATCGTCGGGAAGGCAAAGTTCAGCGTCTCGACGATGGCGTCGCGGTGGTGCATCTTGCCCTTCAGCTCCTGATAGCGCGTGGCGATGACGATGGCATAGTCGATGTTCGCGCCCATCTGGATGGAGCTGACGATCAGATAGCCGAGGAAGAACAGGTATTTGCCCGTGATCGTCGGGATGGAGAAGTTGATCCAGATACTGCCCTGAATGACGAGGATCAGCAGCAGCGGCATGCCCGCGGATTTGAACGTGAACAGCAGGACGACGAGCACGATGAGCACCGAGACGATGCTGACGACCGTGTTGTCGACGGCGAAGGACTTTTCAAAGTCGTATTCGTTCGTGCTGTTGCCCGCGATGTAGACCGGACCGTCTGGATAATATTTCTCAGCGATCTCGTGCATGAGGTCGGTGAACTGATACGTCTCGTCGCCGCTGACGGGCAGGTTCAGATAGACGAGCATCCGGCTGAAGTCCTCACTCTGGAGCTGGTTCTTCGCGCTGGTCATCTGCACCTTTGCGTCGTTCAGCGTTGCGGTCTGCTCGTCCGAGAGCGTGACGAGGCCGGAATCGATCTGATCGCAGGCGTAGAGCAGAATGTCGATGAGCGGGACTTGATAATTGGAGAGGTTCCCGGCCAGCTGGCCATAATTCTCCTGATTGGCGGCATAGGCCGCGTAGACCACCTCGGCCACCTCATAGTCCAGCCCGGCCAGCTCTGCGAACTGCCGCGGCGTGAGCTTGTCGGCGAGCATATAGCCGTCCATGGCCTCAATGTTCGTCAGGCCCATCGAGGAATCCACCTCGTCATAAGTGGAAAGCTCTTCGAGGATGGCGCGTTCCTTGTCATAATCCCCGGCGGGCACGACGAGGGCGACCATGTTCGTGGAGGGGAAGGTGTCCTCGATCATGTTCTCCGCGATCTGCGTCTCGTTGAGCTTCGGCGTGGTGAGCAGGCTGTAACCGTAGGCATACGGGCAGTCCGACGAGAGCTTGAAGCCGAACACGACGAAGATCAGGAAGATGGCGGGCACAAAGAAGCGCGTTGCATAGTCGTATTTGCCGATGAAGGAGACCTTCGGGACGAAGCTGCGGTGCGCGGTGCGGTCGATGAGCGGGCCGAAGAGCATCAGCAGCCCCGGCATCACGAGGAACGCCGACAGCAGCGCGAAGGCGATGGACTTAATGAGGCAGATGGCCATGTCCGGGCCGAGCTTGAACTGCATGAACAGCATCGCAACCATGCCGCCGACCGTGGTGAGGCAGCTCGCGCCGATCTCCGGGATGGACTTGCTGAGCGCGGCGATGACCGCCTCGCGGATGGGGAAGAGGCGGTGCTCTTCCTTGAAGTGGTTGCAGAAGATGATCGCGTAGTCGATGGAGAGGGCAAGCTGTAAGATGCTCGTGACGGAGTTGGACACGAAGGAGATCTTGCCGAGCAGATAGTTCGTGCCCTGATTGACGACGAGCGCGACCACGAACGTCAAAATCAGAACGGGGACTTCGCCATATGTCTCGGACGTGAGCAGCAGCACCACGACGATGACGACGGCAACATAGATCATGATGATGTTGATCTCATGGTCGATCGTCTCTTCCTGCGTGTTGCCGAGGTCGGTGGAGACGTAGACGTCATAGGACGCAAGCGCCTCCTTCACGGCGTCGAGGCTCGTAAGGCAGGCGTCGTCGTCCTCGGAATAGTCGAAGGTGACGGAATAGAGGGCGGAGAGGTTTTTATAATGATCCTCTGTCTCGTCATAGTCGACCATCTGGACGCCGCGGATGGACTTGATCGTGTCGTTCAGCGCGTTGGCTTCGTCCAGCGTGATGTTTGCGACCATGATCTTCGCCGTGCCGTAGGTGATGAACTGTTCGTCCATGACGTTCAGCGCCTGCTTTGTTTCGGAATCCTCCGGCAGGTAGTAGGTGAGGTCGCTCTCGACCTCGACCCAGTTGCGCGAGAAGGCCGAGAAGATCAGCAGGATGATGGTGATGAGGAAGATGAGGCTGCGTTTGTCAACGATGAAGGCCGACACCTTCTCCATAAAGGAAGCGCCGGAGCCTTCGGCAGTCTGATTCATAGGAAGATCCTCCTTTCAAGGCTGGGTTGTGCGTGGGGTCAGTCGTCGACCAGTTCATAATCCTCGCCGTCGTCTCCGGGACGGGCGGCGCGGATCACGCGGACGGCGGCGAGAATGGTGCTGATGTTCATCACGCCGTCGACCATCAGCGAGATGCCGAGCAGCTGCGTGAGAACCTGCGTGCCCTCGCTGGGATGGAACAGCAGGACGACGCCGAGAATGGCCGTCGCGATGGCGGAGACGAGGATGAGCCACCACGCGCGGATGCCGAACGGCCGCGCATCGAGCGCGATGCGCACACGGGTCAGCCCGTCGGCCAGCAGCATCAGTCCGAACACAATGCCAAAGAAGGCCATCGTGTGCGCCGGACGGAGAAGCAGCAGCAGACCCAGCGCCAGATAGAGGATGCCGAAGACGAGATCAGACTCGAAGACGAGCTGGTAGGGGTCTTTGGAGAAGAAGCCCGCGAGCTTGACTGCGCCGAACACCAGAAACAGGATGCCGAGCAGCACAGCAAGAATGGGGTAGAAGGTGTCGGAAAAGAACGCCAGCCCCACGCCAGCCAGGATCAGCAGCGCGGAGAGGAGGAGATAGCCGGTTTTTGCGATTTTCAACAGAGAACGCATAGAAATTGCCTCCAGTCAGATCGGATTATCATTGTGGCAACAGTATAGCACAAAGGGCGGAAAAGGAGAAGTGGTCAAATGCCGAAAATTGTGGCGCGTCCGGCCGCTTTTCCTTTGCGCTTTTACGGGAAATATGCTAAACTGAGGGA
The DNA here is from genome assembly GCA_900553545.1 of uncultured Eubacteriales bacterium. Taxonomy (GTDB): domain Bacteria; phylum Bacillota; class Clostridia; order Oscillospirales; family Oscillospiraceae; genus CAG-170. Next base: position 41,179 of record USDP01000001.1, read on the forward strand.
GAAATGAGGTGAGCGCATGGCGGGTTCGACGCAGCGGGTCATCCGGAAGACGTTTATGGAGCTTCTGGAGGAGCGGCCCCTGAATGAGATCACGGTAAAGCTGATCGTGGAGCGGTGCGGCATCAACCGGAAAACGTTCTATAACCACTATCGCGACATCCCCGATCTGATGGAGAAGATCCTGACCGACGAGGTGGACGCGATCATGGCGCGGTATACGCAGGTGGATTCCATCGAAGAGTGTTTGGGCCACGCGATCGAGTTTGCCTTGCAGCATAAGCGCGCCGCCCTGCACATCTACCGCTCGGTCGGGCGGGACGTCTACGTGGAGAGCACGCTGAAGCTCTGCGACTATCTGGTGCGGACGTATCTGGCGAAGGTCGACGGCGCGGCGGAGATGGACGCGGAGGATTATGAAATTCTCGTGCGGCTGTATCGTGGGCAGCTGTTCGGCCTGATTACGGAGTGGATGATGCAGGGGATGCAGAGTGATATTTTGCAGAATTTTCACCGCGCCTGCGCGCTGCGCAGCGGCATGACGGAAGAGCTGATCCGCCGCGCCAATCTCCGCCCCTAGCCCGGCCGCCGAGGACGCCGCAGGAAGCAAGCGCTGATAGAAAAATCCCGAACAACTGACGTTGTCCGGGATTTTGTATGCAGGTTGAGATCTGAAAGAATGATCAGCGCTTGCTGAACTGCGGCGCGCGGCGAGCTGCCTTCAAGCCGTACTTCTTTCTTTCCTTCATTCTCGGGTCGCGGGTCAGGAAGCCGGCGGCTTTCAGCGCGGCGCGGAACTCGGGGTTGACGCCCAGCAGAGCGCGGGAAACGCCGTGACGGATGGCGCCAGCCTGGCCGGTGACGCCGCCGCCTTCGACGGTGCAGACGAGGTCGACCTTGCCGAGCATGTCGGTGGTGGCCAGCGGCTGACGGACGACCATCTTCAGCGTGTCGAGGCCGAAGTAATCGTCGATGTCACGACCGTTGATGGTGATGGAGCCGGTGCCGCCCTGATACAGGCGAACGCGGGCGATGGAGGATTTGCGACGGCCGGTGCCGTACTGATACTGTCTCTTGCTCTCGTACATAGTCTCTTACCTCCTGATTAGTCCAGCGTCCAGGCTTCGGGCTTCTGCGCGGCGTTCTTGTGCTCGGCGCCCTTGTAGATCTTGCAGCGGGTCAGCGCGGCGCGGCCGAGGGTGTTCTTCGGGAGCATGCCCTTGACGGCCAGCTCCATCGCGAACTCGGGGCGCTGCTCCATGAGCGTGCGATACTTGACGTCCTTCAGGTTGCCGATCCAGCCGGTGTGATGATAGTAGTGCTTCTGATCGAGCTTCTTGCCGGTGAGGACAGCCTTGTCGGCGTTGACGATGATGACGAAATCACCGCAGTCCACGTTCGGGGTGAAGTCAACCTTGTGCTTGCCGCGAAGGAGCTTCGCAGCGGTCGCAGCGACGCGGCCCATGGGCTTGCCGGCTGCATCGAGAACGTACCATTTTCTCTGGACGGCCTCTTTCTTCAGCATAGTGGTCATGATTGTTTCCTCCATAAAATGATGGAAAGCGAACTTTCCAAGCAAATATTTGACAAAGTCGCCGCGCGCGGGTACAATAGACCTCGCAAACGCGCTTCCTCTTTATATCACACAAAAAAAGTTCTGTCAACAACTTTTTGATGTTTTTTCATCCGAAGCGGGAAGAACTCTTGAATTCTTCAAAAAGCTCTGAAATACGCGAGAATACTCACAACGGAAATTCACTTTTTCAGGAGGCAAAACCATGCAGAAAATGATGGGCCTGGTGCGGCGCTGCATCGAGGATTACAACATGATCGAGGCGGGCGACTGCGTGGCCATCGGCGTCTCGGGCGGGAAGGATTCGCTGACGCTGCTGGTGGTGCTGGCGGCGCTGCGGGAATACTATCCCATAAAATTCGATCTTGCCGCCCTGTCGGTCGACATGGGCCTCGGCGGCATGGACTTTTCACCCGTGGCGGAGCTGTGCGCGCGGCTGAACGTGCCCTATCTTGTAAAGAAGACGGAGATCGGCCCGATCATTTTCGACTATCGCAAGGAGAAGAACCCCTGCTCCATGTGCGCAAAGATGCGCCGCGGCGCGCTGAACGACCTGATGCGCGAGCAGGGCTACAATAAAATTGCCCTGGGCCACCACTATGACGACGCTGTCGAGACGTTTCTCATGAGCCTGCTCTACGAGGGCCGCATCTCCTGCTTTGAGCCGGTCACGTATCTCAGCCGCACCGGCATCACGCAGATCCGCCCGATGCTCTACGTCGGCGAACAGGCCGTAACGCGCTTTGCCGCGCGGGAACAGCTCCCCGTCGTCCACAACACCTGTCCCGCCGACAAGCACACCAAGCGGCAGGAGGTGAAGGAGCTGATCGCCGCGCTGCAGGCCCAGTATCCCGACCTGAAAACGAAGATCTTTGGCGCGATGCAGCGCCTGCCGCTGCCGCAGTGGGGCATTTTGGACGAGAAAAAGCCCGAATGACCCTTGACAAATTGTGAACGAGTGGGTAAACTACTCTTGTATGAATTGAAGATCGCTGCGTTGAAAAGGACAAGTACGGTCTGTCCTCCTGCGTCAGAGAGCTGCCGGTCGGTGCGAGGCAGCGGCAGCCAGACCCGAATATCCCCTTGGAGCAGCCCGCCGAACGCCGCAAGGCCAGTAAGCCGGGCCGGGTTCTCCCGTTACAGAGGCAGAGTGTCCGCCGCAAGGCGGGAATTCAGGTGGTACCGCGGTTTTTTGATCGCCCTGAGCTATGCTCGGGGCGATTTTGTTATACTATATAAATATGTGTTCAAAGGAGAATTTGACATGGAATACAAAAAGACGCTCAACATGAGCAAATCCGGCTTCCCGATGCGCGGCGGCCTGCCGATGCGCGAGCCGGATATGCTCCAGCAGTGGTACGACATGGACCTCTACCACGAGCTGCTCAAGAAAAACGACGGCAAACCCCGCTTCTCCCTGCACGACGGCCCTCCGTTCTCGAACGGCGCGCTCCACATGGGCCACGCGCTCAACAAGTGCATCAAGGACTTCATGATCCGCTCCGCGGCAATGCGCGGCTATTATACGCCCTACATCCCCGGCTGGGACAACCACGGCATGCCGATCGAGTCCGCCATCATCAAGCAGAACAAGCTGAACCGCAAGCAGATGTCCGTCGCGGCCTTCCGCTCCGCCTGCCACGATTTTGCCCAGCATTATATCGATGTGCAGATGGAGGGCTTCAAGCGCCTCGGCGTCCTTGGCGATTGGGAGCATCCGTACAAGACCATGAACCCCGGCTTCGAGGCCGAAGAGGTCAAGGTCTTCGGCGCGATGTACAAGAAGGGCTATATCTATAAGGGCCTGAAGCCCGTCTACTGGTGCTACCACGACGAGACCGCCCTGGCCGAGGCCGAGATCGAATATCAGGACGACCCCTGCACCACCGTCTATGTCAAGTTCGCCATGCACGACGACCTCGGCAAGCTGAGCCATCTCGACAAGTCCAAGCTGAACTTCGTGATCTGGACGACCACGATTTGGACGCTCCCCGGCAACCTCGCCATCGCGCTGCACCCAAGCGAGAGCTATGCCGTCGTGAAGAACGAGGACAACGGTGAGATGTATATCGTTGCCGAGGCCCTGGCCGAGAAGGTCATGCGCGTGGGCAATGTCGAGCATTACAGCATCGTCGAGACCCATCCGGGCAGCTTCTATGAGAACATGCTGGCCGATCATCCCTTCCTGCCGAAGACCAGCCGCCTTGTCCTGGCCGATTACGTCACGATGGATTCCGGTACCGGCTGCGTCCACACCGCGCCCGGCTTCGGCGCTGACGATTATCAGACCTGCCGCCGTTACGGCATGGACATGGTCGTCCCCGTCAACGATCAGGGCCGCCATACCGA
>USDP01000002.1 GCA_900553545.1 uncultured Eubacteriales bacterium
ACAATTTGGCCATTTGGAATTTTACAACGCCGCACGCGATCTTGATGATGGCGGGTCGCCAGCATTTTACGGATACGGCTTGTAGGGGCCGATACCCTCATCGGCCCCTACAAGCGCTTCTGAAAACCCCTGTCCGCCCCTGCAAGTACACAGAAAACGCGGCCCGCTATGCGGGCCGCGTTTGTATTTTCGATTCAATATCCAAGCGTTTCGCCGATCAGGAAGATCTCGGTTCTGCCGATGCCGCCCATCGGCCGCGTCTGGACAACGTAGCCCTTGCAGATGCGGTCGGGGCTATGGCAGTCGTGACAGCGCATCGGATCGGCCAGGGCGCAGGGCGTCTGACAGTGGAGACGTCTGGCGTTCAGCGGCGCGGCGACATTGCGCGCGCGGTCGATGGCGGCCTCCAGCGTCGGGGCCAGCTTGTTCACGCCGACGAGGTAGATCACGTGCTCGCGCCCATAGAGCGACGCTGCGACGCGGTTGCCCGTGCCGTCGATGTTGACCAGTGCGCCCGTCTCGCTGACGGCGTTGGCCGAGAGGAGATAGACCTCCGCCGCCATCGCGTTTTTTCTTGCCTCCGCCCCAGGCTGCTGCCAGTGCCAAAAGACGGTATTTTCCCGGGAAAGGCGGTCGCCGAGGCCTATCTGCTCCACCGTGACGCTCCCGCCGATGCCGATGGTCTTGCCCTTCAGCTCCGCGCAGAGCGCGTCCGCGGCCTCCGCCGCTGTGGCAAACCAGCGCGCGTCGAATCCGTTTTCCAGCAGCGCACGCAGCGCCTTTTCCACGTTCATAGCTGCTCCTCCTGTCGTTAATATTCGCGGATCAGGGCCTTCACGCGGCCCAGAATTTTTGCCTCGTTGCCGGGAATCGGCTCGTAGCTCGGGTTTTCGGGCATGAGCCAGACGTCGCGCCCCGTCTTTTTCAGGCGCTTCACCGTCGCCGAATCGTCGAGCAGAGCCACGACAATCTGTCCGTTTTCCGCGTCCGGCTGCGGCCGGACGACAACCTTGTCGCCGTCGAGGATGCCCGCACCGATCATCGAATCGCCGCGCACGCGCAGCACGAAGCAGCCCGACTCGCCGTCCCACGGGATATAGCCCTCGATGTTTTCCGTCGCGAGGATCGGCACGCCCGCCGTCACCACGCCGACGACCGGGATGCGGTCGGCCCGCTGGGCGTCGGGGAGGGAGATGGCGCGCTTTTTCATCTCGTCCATCTCGATCAGGCCCGCGTCGCGCAGGGCGTTGAGGTGATAGTGTACGGTCGCCGTGGATTGCAGACCGACGGCGTTGCAGATCTCGCGCACGGTGGGCGCGTAGCCGTGTTCATTCATAAATTGGGTCAGAAAGTTCAAAATCTGCTCGCGTTTGTTGCTCGTCCGTGCCATAGCAGCGCCTCCCAGTGATTCTGCATCCAGTATAGCACAGGCACGGCAAAAAATCAAACATTTGTTTTGTCTAACTGTGGAAATTTTCGTCCTGTCTCATAGACCGGACAGATCAAATTTAGGAATATAGTCCTGGATCGCGGAGGAAAAGTCCTGTGTATAGCCGTTTTCGATGTCGCAAAGTTCGAGATACGAGCAGACGGCGGCATACTCATTCTCGGTGATGTGCCGGTCGAAGGGCGGCATGTTTTTCGCGCGGCCCATCGGGACATACTGGCTCATCAGGCTGAACCAGACGCCTTTCCCGTGAAAATGCTCCGAAAACCAGTCGAGTACGCCGAGCGAATTGTCCACGCAGCCGGGCAGGACAAGGTGCCGCACGATCATCCCGCGCTGCATCACGTCGTCCTCGATCTGCGCCGGGCCGACCTGCCGGTACATCTCCTCGATGGCCGCTGTGGCGACCTCCGGATAACCCGGCGCGGCGGAGAGCGTTTTCGCCAGCGCGGGATCGGAATATTTCATGTCCGGCAGATAGATGTCGACGAGTCCTTCCAGCTCGCGCAGCGTCTCCACGCGCTCATAGCCGCCGCAGTTGTAGACGACCGGGACGGGCAGCTTCGGCGTCAGGGCCGGGAGAATGGACGGCAGGAAATGCGTCGGCGTGACGAGTTCGATGTTCTGTGCGCCGTCGTCGATCAGCCGTTCAAACGTCTCGCGCAGCGCGGCAGGGGAGAGCAGCTTTCCAAAATTCTGATGCGAAATCTCATCGTTCTGACAATAGAGGCAGCCGAGCGTACAGCCTGAGAAGAAAACCGTCCCCGCGCCGTAGGCTGCGGAAATGATCGGCTCTTCCCAATAGTGCAGCATCGCCTTTGCCGCGAACAGCTCGTCCGGCATCCGGCAGAAGCCCAACTGTCCCGCTGTCCGGTCGACGCCGCATCTTCGCGGACATAGTTCGCAGTGCGCATAATTCAGCATCCTGATCCCCCCGTTTTCCGTCTTTGAACAGTATAGCAAGCTTCAACGCTTTACACAAGTCCTTTCTTATGCTAAACTATCGTCGAGGTGAACGTATGAAACAGACCATTCTCGCGGTAACGGCCGCGGCCCTTATATTTCTGTCCGCCTGCAGGGCGACCACACTTCCCGCCGATGTACCCGTCGAGTCTGCAAAGCCTGAAACGAGCGCTGCCGATCCGCAGAGCACGCCGGAGGAGGTTGAGACGCTCCCGGCCGATGAGCTGAAACCAGAGTCCGTCGTCGACGGCTGGTTTGACGAGCCGCAGACCGTCCAGGACGACATTGAGGAAGTTGTGACCTACACACTCAGTATCCCGCATCTGACGCTAGCGTCCGACGCGGCCAGCGCGACAATCAATGATGGTATGGGACAGCTCCAGTCTGCGCTCGAGAGCTATGCTGACGATGAGGTCTACAAGGCTGCGCTCGACGCGCAGGCGATGGCCTTTGTCGACGGCGACTACACAATTTCGATGGCAGATGGCAAGCTGATTCTGACCTATACGCTCTCTGTCCGCTATGGGGCGGACGGTGCGGCTGAGGTCACGGAGAAAATCTACACATTCGATGCCGCGACCGGCGAGCGGCTTGCGGCGTGAGTGTTTCACGTGAAACATTCCAAGCCGCAAGCCCGAGCTGTGTTTCACGTGAAACAAATTGGAGAACGTTATGAAAGCAAACGAAAATTACAGCGTTGAGATCGTTGGCGCGGCGATCGACGGGCGCGGCATTGCGCGGGTCGAAGGCCAGGTGCTCTTTGTGCCGGGCGCGCTGCCCGGCGAACGCTGCCTTGTCCGCGTCGTGAACATCGGCAAGACCGCCGCGCACGGGAAGCTCCTGCGCGTGGAAGCTGCCTCGCCGCACCGCATCGAGGCGGACTGTCCCTATTTTCCGGCCTGCGGCGGCTGCGATTTCCGCCATGCGGATTATGCACTGGAAACGGAGCTGAAGCGCCAGCGCGTGCTGGATGCACTGAACCGGATCGGCGGCTGCGGGCTGGAAAACCTGAAAATCACAGGCGCGACGGAGCAGGACGGCTACCGCAACAAGGTACAGTACCCGGTACAGGAGCAGAATGGCCGCGCCGAGGCGGGCTTTTTCTCCGCCGGGACGCACCGCGTCATCCCGATCGCGCACTGCCGCATCCAGCCGGACTGTGCCGACGCGATCCGCGCGGCGGTGCTCCGCTGGATGGCGCAGTACAAGATCCGCGCCTACGACGAAAAAACCGGGCGCGGCTACATCCGCCACATTTACATCCGCCGCGGCGCGGTCAGCGGCGAGACGCTCGTCTGCATCAGTGCAAACTGCAAACAGCTCCCGCGCAGCGCAGAGCTGACCGCGGCCATTCGCGCCGCAGCGCCGGACGTGACGTCCATTGTCTTCACGCCGAACGAAAAAAAGGGGAACACCATCCTCGGCGACACGTTCCTGCCGCTTTATGGACCCGGCTGGATTCAGGACACGCTGTGTGGCCTGACGTTCCGACTCAGCCCGGCGGCGTTCTATCAGGTCAATCACGATCAGGCAGAGATCCTGTATCGAAAGGCGCTGCAATTCGCGGCTCTCACCGGAACGGAAACAGTGCTCGACCTCTACTGCGGCACCGGCACGATCACGCTCTGTCTCGCGCGCGAGGCCGGGCGGGCCGTCGGCGTGGAGGTTGTGCCGCAGGCCATTGAGGACGCGAAGGAGAACGCCAAACGCAACGGCCTCGCGGATAAGACGGAATTTTACTGCATGGACGCCGGGCAGGCCGCGCAGATGTTCGCGGCCAGAGGGGAACGGCCCGACGTCATCGTCGTCGATCCGCCGCGCAAGGGCGTCAGCCCGGATGTCATCGAGGCGATGGCCGCGATGGGTCCGCGGCGCATCGTCTACGTCTCGTGCGATCCCGCGACGCTCGCCCGCGACGTCAAGCTTTTGCGGGAACGCGGCTATGCGCTGCAAACCGCCGAGGCCGTCGACCTCTTCCCAAGATGTGCCCATATTGAGACGGTATGTCTCTTATCCCGGCAGGAAGGAGCATAACCGCAAACGTTCTGCCGCCCATTGGAGTGATCCTGTGGGCGGCTTCTTTGATGAAATGCGAAGAACACTTACAAACAGGAGCTGATGCTATGGAACAGCGGGTAAGAATTTGTGATATTGCAGAGGAATTGGGGCTGAGCACAGCAACGGTTTCCAATGTGATCCACGGAAAAACGAATAAGGTTTCCGACGCAACCGTTCAGCGGGTGATGGCGCTGCTGGAACGGCGGCAGTAAATCCCCAGCATGGCCGGGATCTTGCTGGCACAAAACCGCTCCGGAATCATCGGTGTGTTCATCCACGAGCACGAGAAATATGAGGGCCGTACGCTGGAGGATTTCTTTATTTCTTCCTCGCTGAACTGCCTCTCCGCTGAAATTGAGTCCAATGGGCAATTTATGATGGTGAAACGGGCAAAGCATGCGGAAGAGATCATCCGGTTTGCATCGATGTGGAATATGGATGGGATCGTGGTCATCGGTTTTTGCAATCAGGATTATACCGATCTGCGCAGCCATATGCGGATTCCCTTTGTCGTTTACGATGGCGATTGTGCGCATCCGGAGCGAATTGTGAACATCACCATTGACAATTTCGACGGCGGATATCAGGTGGGCCGTCACTTCCGGGAATTGGGGCATGCAGCTGCCCTCTGTATTTCTGACAACGCCATCTGCGTGGATCGGAAGCGCTTTCAGGGCTTCTGCGCAGGTTTTGCCCCCGGAAAGGCCGAGCTGTTGGTGGTTCCCATGCAGAAGGAGCCGCGCTGGGAATTTTACCGGGCACAGATGCACCGGCTGCGGCAGGTCTCTGCCATCTTTGCGGTATCGGATTATTACGCCATAGACCTGATGCATTTTTTGACGGCGCATGGATTTTCCGTGCCCGGGGACATTTCCATCGCAGGCTTTGACGACACGCCGATGTGCGAAATGGTGCATCCGGCCCTGACCACCGTCAGGCAGGACGGCACCCTGCGCGCAGAAATTGCCGTTGAAACGCTGCGGGAGCTGCGGAAGGGCGCACACATCGATCCTGAGATCAGATTGCCGGTCTTATTGGTGGTGCGCAGCAGCACCGGAAAGCGGAATACGTGAATCTGCACAAAATCATTCTTTTGATTTTGTGAGAGGTTATGCGCTTAACCTTTGCATTTCGCTCTCTCGGAATTTACAATAGGAGCAAACAGAGCCGGGAGATGGCATGATGAAGTCGAACGATCACTTCTTTCAATCCGTGTACGCGCTGGCGATCCCTGTGGCGCTGCAATCCATGCTGCAATCCTCTTTCAGTATGGTGGATCAAATTATGATCGGTCAGCTGGGGGAGATCCAGGTGGCCGGCGTGGGGCTGGCCGGAAAGTTCGCCTCCATTTATGCCGTACTGATCTCTGCGATTGGCGCGGCGGCCGGGATCATGATTTCTCAATATCTGGGGCAGGAGAACAACCGTGGCGTCCGGCGGAGCTTTTTTGCAAATCTGCTGCTGAGCGGCGGCATTGCAGGTATATTTACCGCGGTCTGTATTCTGTTCCCCGAACGGATCATGGGCGCATACACGCGGGATGCGCAGACCCGCCAGACCGCAGCGGAATATCTGGCGTTGATCTCCGGTACGTTCGTTCCCATGGCCGGAGCGGCACTGCTCTCCACGCTGCTGCGCTGCCGGGAAAGACCCCGGCTGCCGTTGTATGCCAGTATTGCGGCGGCGCTGTTGAATACGGGGCTGAATTACATTCTGATCTTCGGAAAGCTCGGGCTTGCGCCCATGGGTATAAAGGGCGCGGCCATTGCCACGGTTCTTTCCCAATGTGAGAATCTGCTGCTGATGCTGCTGATGCTTCCCCGAGCGCTGCTTGCGCGAACAGAGAACGAACCGCAAAGGGCTTTGCTGGCGCAATTTCACTGGAGGCAGTATTTATCCCTGCTGCTGCCGCTGCTGGTCTGCGAGGCCATGTGGAGCTTGGGTGAAAACGTCTATGCTGCGATCTACGGACACATCAGCACCGATGCCAGCGCCGCGATGACCCTGACGAATCCCGTACAGGGTGTTGTGATCGGTGCGCTGTGCGGGCTGTCTCAGGCAGCCGGTGTCATCATCGGGAAGCGGCTGGGCAGAGGGGAAACAGAGGACGCCTATTGGGCGGCGAAAAGACTGCTGATCTATGGGCTTGCCGGGGCATTGATGCTCTCTGTCGCGGTGATGTTGCTCAACGGTGTCTATGTGAAGCTCTATCAGGTGGAGGAAACGGTCAAAGCCACAACCCGGCAGCTCCTCTTTGCATACGCTCTGGTTGTCCCATTTAAGGTGCTGAATATGATCCTCGGCGGCGGCATCCTGCGCGGCGGCGGCCAAACCAAATATGTCATGTTCATTGATGGGATCGGTACGTGGTGCTGCGGCGTTCCGCTGGGACTGTTGAGCGCGTTTGTTTTGCACCTGCCTGTTGCCTGGGTCTATTTTCTTCTGTCGCTGGAGGAATGTCTCCGCTTTGGTTTTTCAATGGCAGTCTTCCGCAGAAAAAAGTGGATGCGCCGGCTGGATGCCGGTGCGCAGCCCAGCGGACTTCCTTGAAAAGGACTGAGACAGCGCCGCGCATCTGCTGAATTGTGCGGTGCGGCCTTAAAAAACATCCACATCTTCGCAGGAAGATGTGGATGTTTTATTTGAATTTCTGGCTCTCCAGCACGGCCTGCTGGTCGCAGCGGTTGTTGTTGACATTGCTCTCGTGGCCCTTGACCCAGTGGTAGTGCAGCTCGTGCTGGCTGACAAGACCGAGCAGCATCTCCCAGAGGTCGGGGTTCAGCGCGGGTTTTTTGTCCGATTTGATCCAGCCCTTCCGCCGCCAGCCCCAGGCCCAGCCTTTTTCGAGCGCGTCGAGCACGTATTTGGAATCGGAATACAGCTCGACAATACAGGGTTCGCGCAGCGCGAGCAGCGCCTGAATGACCGCCGTCAGCTCCATGCGGTTGTTTGTCGTCTGTGCCTCGCCGCCGGAGAGCATTTTTTCAATGCCGTTGTATTCCAAGATCGCGCACCAGCCGCCCGGCCCCGGATTACCCGAACACGCACCGTCGGTGTAAATTGTCACTGTCTTCATCGCATTTCTCCTCAACTGGCGGCTGCAAAGTTGCTTCGCTCTGATCCCCTTTTGCCGCCTTTGGCGGCATTTTCCCAGAGGGACAAATTCGCGGCTCCGCCGCTACAGCCGCCTGGGCCGGGATTGCCGGAACAGGCCCCATCCGTATAGATCGTCACTGTTTTCATAGTTCAAAACTCCATCTGGAACGCTTTGTAGGGGCGGACGACTTTGCGCAGCTGTTCGCGACGAAGGAGCGTTACAGATGCGGCATGCCCCTTGCGGGTACTGTCCGCCCGCTTTTGCGATTTTCTACCGCACCTTGTAGGGGCCGATGCCCTCATCGGCCCCTACAAATAGAATCTTCGATTTTTACGGGCGGGGCTATGCCCCGCCCATTTCCATTTGTTATTCCTCCACAGGAGTCTCCGGCTCCTCTTCCTCACGGTCAACGCGCTCGATGGAGATGACACGGCTGCCCTCATCCACGCGCATCAGGATGACGCCCTGCGTGTCGCGCTTGTAGATATTGATGGAATCGACCGGCATCCGGATCAGCACGCCGCCGTTCTCCACCAGCATCACGTCCTCGCCGTCTTCCACAATGGCCACACCGGCCACCAGACCGGTCTTCGCGGTCAGGTTGTAGTTTTTCAGGCCCTTGCCGCCGCGCTGCTGTGGATGGCGCGCGCCGTCCTCGCCGAGGCGGAGATATTCTTCGATCTCCGTGCGCTTGCCATAGCCGTTTTCCGTCACGGTCAGCAGCTGCTTTCCTTCCGCCGCGATGCCCGCACCGACAACGTAGTCGTCCGCGTCCAGCGCGATGCCGCGCACACCGGCCGCGTCGCGGCCCATGATGCGGACGTCGTTCTCGTTGAAGCAGATGGCCATGCCATGCGCCGTGGCGAGCAGGATGTCCTCGTTGCCCGTCGTCTTCAGCACGGCGATCAGCTCGTCGCCCTCGCCGAGCGTCAGCGCACGGATGCCGGCCTTTCTGGCCGTATTCAGGCAGTTCAGCTCGAGCCGCTTGACTGTGCCCTGCTTCGTCACGAAGAGCAGATTGTCCTCTTCAAGATCGTGTACGGTGATGCCCGCCGTGACCTTTTCGCCCGGCTCGAGCGGCAGGATGTTGACGATGTTCGTGCCGCGCGCTGTGCGTCCGGCCTCGGGGATCTGATAGCCCTTGCGGCGATGGACGCGGCCCGCGTTCGTGAAGAACAGCAGATAATCGTGCGTCGACGCAGAGAATACACTCTCCACAAAATCTTCCTCGCGGAGCGTCTGCCCGGTCACGCCGCGGCCGCCGCGCCGCTGTGCGCGGTAGGTCGACGCCGGAACGCGCTTGATATAGCCCGCATGCGAGAGCGTAAAGACGCACTGTTCTTCCTCAATGAGATCCTCAATGTCGATCTCATCCTCGACGTCCTGGATCTCGGTGCGGCGGTCGTCGCCGTACTTGTCACGGATGGCGATCAGCTCGTCCTTCAAAACGCCCTTCAGCATCGTCTCGTTCGAGAGCAGCTCCTGGAAATACGCGATCCGTTTTTCCAATTCTTGGTATTCCGCTTCGAGTTTTTCACGCTCCAGACCCTGCAAACGCTTCAGCTGCATGTCCAGCACGACCTGTGCCTGAATCTCAGACAGGTTGAAGCGCTCCATCAGGCGCTCCTTCGCGTTGTCATAGCTCTCGCGGATCGTTTTGATGACCTCGTCGATGTTGTCCTCGGCGATGAGCAGACCTTCGAGCACGTGCTGCCGCTCCTGCGCCTTGCGCAGATCATACTGTGTCCGGCGCGTGATGATCTCTTCCTGATAAGAAAGGTACTCGTCCAGAATGTGCCGCAGAGACAGGATCTTTGGCTGCGACTGGTTGTTGACGAGCGCCAGCATCGTCACGCCGAACGTGATCTGTAGCTGGGTCTGCGCGAACAGGCGATTCAGCACGACCTGCGGATTGGCGTCCTTTTTCAGCTCGATGACGATGCGCATGCCGTTTCGGTCGGTCTCGTCGCGCAGGTCGGAAATGCCCTCGAGGCGCTTGTCGCGCACCTGATCGGAGATGGACGAAATGAGCATCCGCTTGTTGACCTGATAGGGCAGCTCGTGGACGATGATGCGCGTCCGGTTCTGGCCGAACTCCTCAAAGTCGGCGCGGGCACGGACGGTGACCTTGCCGCGGCCCGTGGCATAGGCCGCGCGGATGCCGCTGCGGCCCATGATGATGCCGCGCGTTGGGAAATCCGGTCCTTGGATGTGCTCCATCAAATCGGCCAGCTCGGCCTCCGGATTGTCGAGGATGCAGACGCAGGCGTCGATGACCTCGCGGAGGTTGTGCGGCGGGATGTTCGTCGCCATGCCGACGGCGATGCCCGACGAGCCGTTGACCAGCAGATTTGGGAACCGGGACGGCAGCACGCGCGGCTCCTTCCGGCTCTCATCGAAGTTCGGGTCCCAGTCGACGGTGTCCTTGTCGATGTCGCGCAGCATCTCGTTACAGAGCTTCGACATGCGCGCCTCGGTGTAACGATAAGCCGCGGGAGGGTCGCCATCGACGGAGCCAAAGTTACCGTGCCCGTCGACGAGCATGTAGCGCATGGAAAAGTCCTGCGCCAGACGCACCATCGCGTCGTAGACCGATGCGTCGCCGTGCGGATGGTATCGGCCCAGCACGTCGCCGACACACGTCGCCGATTTTTTGAACGGCTTGTCGCTCGTCAGGCCGTCCTCGTACATGGCGTAGAGGATGCGGCGGTGGACGGGCTTCAGGCCGTCGCGCACGTCAGGCAGCGCACGGCCCACGATGACGGACATCGCGTAGTCGATGTAGGAGGACTGCATCTCATGTACCAGCTCCGACTGCACAATCGTCTGGTTCGGGAACAGGATGTCCTCTGGCTTGTAATCTTTCTTATGTGCCATTTATGCTTTCTCCTTTTCAAGGTAGGAGTGTTCAAATTTGCGTTACACCCAAGGCTCCCCTTATAAAAGGGGAGCTCGCCAAAGGCGACTGATTTTTTTGCGCCCCCATTCTTTTCTTTCTCTTTTTGAGAAAGAAAAGAACCGCCGCGCCCGGTGAAGAAAAGAAAGAGAACTTCCAAAACCGGAAATGCATCCCATGCCGCCATCATGTGACAGCTCACTGAATTGGTCTTGTTTGCCCGCACTTACTCACCTTTCCGCGCGCAGCTACGCGCCGCACGCTATCTTGATGATGGCGGACATTTGACTTTTTACGGGTACGCCTCACAAGGGCGGACAGGGTCGTCCGTCCCTACGAACGTCGTCAAATATCCAGATTCACGACATATTTTGCGTTCTGCTCAATGAATTCCTTGCGCGGCTCGACGGCCTCGCCCATCAGGATCGTGAACACCTGATCGGCCGCGACCGCGTCCTCCAGCGTGATGCGCCGCAGCGTCCGCGTTGTGGGGTCCATCGTCGTCTCCCAAAGCTCGTGCGGGTTCATCTCGCCAAGGCCCTTAAAGCGTGAAATGTCGACCTTCGCGTTCGGATTGTCCGCGCGCAGCTCAGCGGAGATTTTGTCGCGCTCCGGCTCCGAATACGCCACGCGCGTCGTCTTTCCGCGCGTCAGCTTAAAGAGGGGCGGCACCGCCGAATAGACGTAGCCGTGCTCAATCAGCGGCCGCATGAACCGGAAGAAGAACGTCAGCAGCAGCGTCCGGATATGGGAGCCGTCGACATCCGCATCGGCCATGATGATGACCTTGTGATAGCGGAGCTTCTCGAGGTTGAACTCGTCGCCGATGCCGGCGCCGAGCGCCGTGATGACCGGCGCGAGCTTGTCGTTGCCATAGACCTTGTCGGCCCGCGCCTTTTCCACGTTCAGCATCTTGCCCCAGAGCGGCAGGATGGCCTGGAACCGCGAATCGCGTCCCTGCGTGGCGGAGCCGCCGGCGGAGTCGCCCTCGACGATGTAGATTTCGGTCAGCGCCGGGTCGGTGTCGTTGCAGTCGCGGAGCTTGTCCGGCATCTGTCCGGACTCGAGACCGGTCTTGCGCCGGATGGCCTCGCGCGCCTTGCGCGCGGCCTCGCGCGCGCGGCTGGCCGTCATGGCTTTATCGAGAATGGCCTTGCCAACGGCGGGATTTTCCTCGAGGAACACCGCCAGCTGCTCCGACACGACCGCGTTCACGAGCGTCCGCATCGACGCATTGCCGAGCTTGGCCTTCGTCTGGCCCTCAAACTGCGCATCCGTCAGCTTGACGGAGACGATGGCGGTCAGACCCTCGCGGACGTCGTCGCCGCTGAGCTTGTCATCGTTTTTCAGATAGCCCTTCTTGATGCCGTAGGCATTCAGCACGTTCGTCAGCGCCCGCTTGAAGCCCTCCTCGTGCATGCCGCCCTCCGGCGTATGGATGTCGTTCGCAAATGAGACGATGGTCTCGGTAAACGAGTCGTTGTATTGCAGCGCGACCTCTGCGGTCTGGTCGCCCTTTTTGCCCGCCATATAGACCACCTGCTCATGCAGCGGCGTCTTATGGCGGTTGTACCAGCGGACGAATTCGCGGATGCCGCCCTCATAGCACATCGAGTCGAAGCGCTCCTTTTCCGGCTTGTCCTGCGAACCGATGCGCGCGTCGGTGATGGTAATGTGCAGACCCGCGTTCAGGAACGCCTGTTCCCGCATCCGGGTGTGCAGCGTCTCATAGTCATATTCCAGCGTATCAAACATCTCGGGGTCGGGTTTGAATGTGACCTTTGTCCCGTGCTCATCCGTTGTGCCGATGATGCGCATTTCCTGGGTGATATGGCCGCGCGCGAACTTCATCTGGTAGATGTGCCCTTCCTTCGCGACCTCGACCTCCAGCCACTCGGACAGCGCATTGACCACGCTCGCGCCCACGCCATGCAGACCGCCGGAGACCTTGTATCCCCCGCCGCCGAATTTGCCGCCCGCGTGCAGCACCGTGTAGACGACTTCCAGCGCTGGCCGACCGGTCTGTGCCTGAATGTCGACCGGGATGCCGCGTCCGTCGTCCTGGACTGTGATGGTGTCGCCCTCGTTGATCGTCACCTCGACGTGATGGCAATAGCCCGCCAGCGCCTCGTCGATCGCGTTGTCGACGATCTCATAGACGAGGTGGTGCAATCCGGACGCGCTCGTCGAGCCGATGTACATGCCCGGCCGCTTACGCACAGCCTCCAGCCCCTCCAGTACCTGGATCTGGCTGGCGTCATATTCCGTCTCGACCACGTCATTTTTCAATACTTCTTCGCTCATTCCGTAAATTCCTTTCCGAAAGGATATGCCGCCCGTTCCCGGGCTGTCTCAAACCGCCGCGTCAGTACGGCAGCATTATATTTTGTCAGATAGACCCTCTGCGCACCAAATTCCTGCGTCAGCACGAACGACTTCGGCAGTTCCTCCGCCGCGTCGATCAGCTCGCCGTTCTCCTGCGCCGCCTCCAGAAAAGCGCGCGTCCGCTTCGACCACGACGTGTTGTCGAGGTCGAACACGCCGAGCACTGCGCGGCTCTCGATCAGAAGATCATTGCCGATCTCAAGATACATCCTGCATCACCTGTCCCCCGTGGATCTGAACCGTCTGCCCAAGGCCCGTCAGCTTCTCCGGCTCACAGCACGTGATGAGCACCTGCCCAGTCCTGATCTGGTTCAGCACAAAATCCTGCCGCGTCCCGTCCAGCTCGGACAGCACGTCGTCCAACAGCAGCACCGGCTCTTCCCCCGTGTCCCGCCGGAACAGTTCCCGTTCCGCGAGCTTCAGACTGATGGCCGCCGTCCGCGTCTGGCCCTGTGAGCCGTAGGCCTTGATGGACAGTCCGTCCAGCGCCGCGTCAAAGTCGTCCTTGTGCGGCCCGGTCAGACACTGGCCGGAGTCCAGCTCCGCCCGGTAATGGGCCTCCTGATGGCTCAGGATCTGCTGGAAGAGGACGCGCCGGTCCGCAAACGGATCGTCGATGCTGGATACCGTCTGGTATCGGAGCGTCAGCCCTTCGCGGCCGCCGGAAAATTCCCGGTGATAGTCCCCTGCCGCCTCGCCGAGCGCGCGCAGATAGTGGGCGCGCATCGAGATCAAAATCGCACCGACCTGCGCCATGCGGTAGTTGAATTCCGGCAGCGGATCAAGCAGCGACGGCTGCTCGTGATAGTCCTTCAAAATGCGGCTTTTGCTGTCGTAGAGCTTCCGATACTCGGCAAGCGCCGCGGCGTAGCCGGGCCGCAGCTGGCAGAGTGCCGTATCGAGCAGCTTCCGCCTGCCCGCCGCTCCGGCCTTCAGGATCTGAAGGTCGTCCGGGCAGAACAGCACCGTCGTCAGCACGCCGGGCAGCTCCGCTGCCGACCGCTGCTTCACGCCGCCGATGTAGAGCTGCCGCGGCCGCCGGTTCGCAAAGAGCACCGCGCGGATGCTCTGCTCGCGCCCGCCGGAAAACAGCTCGCACGAGAGGTCTGCAAACTCCGCGCCGAAGCCGATCAGCTCCTGCGCCCGCCCCGTGCGGAAGCTCCCGCCCGTAGAGAGGTAGAACACGGCCTCGAGCAGATTCGTCTTCCCCTGCGCGTTCTCGCCGACGAGCAGATTCACGCCCGGATGCAGCGCAAGGTGCAGCTCTTCATAGTTGCGGAAGTGGTAGAGCGTCAGCCCGGTGAGCTTCATGCCTTCTCCCCGGCGACGCGCCAGCGGTTGCCAAGGAACGTCACCACGTCGCCCGGCCACAGCTTTTTGCCGCGCTGCGTGCAGACCTCGCCGTTGACCTCAACCTCTTCATTCACGATGAAATTCTTCGCCATGCCGCCCGACTCGACGGCATTGCAGAATTTCAGAAAATCCTGTAATTTGATGTACTCCGTATGGATGGGAATGTCCACGATCCCATCCGAGACCTTTTTTGTGACCCGTACCTTCATCTCATTCCCCCGCTTTCAGCCGCACCGGCAGCACCATATAGCTATAGCGGCGCGTCTCGTCGCACGGCGTCAGCACGATGGGACTCAGGCCGTTGCTCAGCTCCAGCATGCACTCCCCATCCGGCACGGCGCGCAGCGCGTCGAGCAGATAGCGGCAGTTGAAGCCGATCTCGAGATCCTTTCCGTCGCCCGCGATCTGGCAGACGTCATGCGCCGTGCCGATCGTCGAGACCGTGTGGAAATCGGCGGTCTGGTCGCCGAACGTGCAGCGCACCGGGCTTTTCAGCTTCTCCGAAATGACGAGGCTTACGCGCTCGATGGAGTCTGTGATGGCCGAGACGTTCGCCGCCAGCTTGATCGGGTTGTTCTCCGGGAGCACGCGCCGCCAGTCGAGGAACTCGCCCTCGAGGATGCGGCAGACAAGCGTCGCCTCGCCGATCGTAAAGAGGATGTGTTTCGTGCCGAGGTAGAACGTGCAGTCGTCGTCGCTGTCGGTCAGGATCTTCTCGACCTCCTTCAGCGCCGCCGCCGGTGCGACGAACTTCATCTGCCGGCCAACGCCGCCCTCCGGCGTCCAGCGCCGCAGCGCGAGGCGATAGCCGTCGACCGCGATGACCGTGATCCCGTCGTCCGCAACTTCGAACAGGCAGCCCGTATGGATGGGGCGCGCCTGATTTTCGCTGACCGCGAAGATCGTCCCGGAGATCATCTCCTTCAGCTGCTTCTGCGGCAGCACGACGCCCTTCTCGCTCTCGACGTCCGGCAGCTCCGGATAGTCCTCGGCGCTCATCGCCGTGATGGAGAACGACGAGATGCCGCCCCGGATGGAGACCTTGAAGTTCTCGTCTACGCTGACCTCGACGGTATCGTCCGGCAGCTTTCGCACGATGTCGAAGAACAGCCTCGACGGGAAGATGGCCTCGCCGGTCTCTCGGATCTCGGCATCGACGCCGACGGTGATCCCCGTTTCCAGATTATACCCGGAAAGCATCACCTTCACACCCGCGCGGATATAGATGCCCTCGAGTGCGGGGATGGCGCTCTTCATGGCGACGGTCCGGCTGGCGACCGAGATGGCCGAGACGAGCAGATTTTTTTCACAGGAAAATTTCATCGCGGTTCCTCCTTCTCTTCTTTCCACAGAAAGAAAGGATAAATGTAGTAGTAAGTATTAGTAGTACGATTTTATGTGGAAAACTCTGATTTGATTTGATTTCTCAGGGCTTTTCGCTCCACAGGCACATCGGAATAGTTTATAACGTTGTCCACAGCAATCTTTGTGAAACATCCGTCAAACGCTTTTCAACAGCTCTGGTTTCCACTATCCACAGCAGTATGTGGATAGTTTTTGAACCGATTCTTTTCTTTCTCAAAAAGAGAAAGAAAAGAATCGGGGCGCAAAACCTACAGCTTATTATTGATATTCGCCGTAATATCCCGGATATTATCTTGCAGTCCGGATGTTGAGTCGGCCATCAAGCGTTCGATTTTATTCAGCCCATGCAGCACGGTCGAATGATCGCGTCCAAACTCGCGCCCAATGTCCGGCAGACTGAGATTTGTGAGCTTCCGGCAGAGATACATCGCCACCTGCCGCGCCTCCGCGGTATTCTTGTTTTTCAGCGTTCCGCGCAGTACCTGCTCTTCGATCGAATAGAACCGGCAGACCTCTGAGATGATGAGTCCCGGCGTCGGCAGGCTCTCGGCTTTCCCCTTGTACATGTCCTTGATCGCGCGCGACACGCTCGCCACGTCGAGTGGCATGCCCTGAAGATCGCGGTAAGCCAGGATCTTCTTGACTGTTCCTTCAATCTGCCGCACGTTCGTCGTGATGTTCTCTGCGATGTATTCGCAGACGTCGTCCGGGAATTCGAGACCCAGGCTCATGGCCTTATTTTTGATGATTGCCATACGGGTTTCGTAATCCGGCGGCTGGATGTCCGCAATCAGGCCCCACTCGAAGCGTGTTTTCAGGCGGTCTTCAAGGCGGAGCATTTCATGCGGCGGCCGGTCGGCCGTCAGGACGATCTGCCGGTGCGATTCGTAGAGCGTGTTGAACGTATGGAAGAATTCCTCCTGCGTTGAATCCTTGCCGGCGATGAACTGAATATCGTCGACGAGGAACAGATCTGCTCCGCGGTACTTGCTGCGGAATTCGATGTTCCGGCCCTCCTGCACCGCAGCAATCAGCTCGTTCGTAAACTGGTCGCCCTTGATGTAGACGATGTTATAGCTTGGGTGCTTTTTATGGACCTCGCTGGCGATGGCATAGAGCAGATGCGTCTTGCCGAGTCCAGACGGTCCGTAGATGAACAGCGGGTTATAGGTTTCCGCCGGTGCGTTGGCCACGGCGATGGCCGCCGCGTGCGCGAAGCGGTTGGAGGAGCCAACGACAAATTTGTCAAATGTAAACTGCGGATTGAATTCCACAAAATCGGGCTTTTTCTGATTTTCGCGGTAGGTGTCGATCTCGGTGTCGTCGATGACCTCCAGCTCGACTTCCATCTGGAATTCGTCGCGCATCGCGTCCTTGATGTAATCGGTGCAGCGGCGCAGAATGATGTCCTTCCGAAACGACGACGGGGAATATAACACGAGCTTCGTGTCGGTCAGCTCCAGAATCTCCGCATCGTCAAACCACGTCGAGATGACCGCCGGCGTCAGCCGCGATTCCATATTGCCAAGAACCTTGGCCCAAACGTAAGCTGAGGAGTACATAAAAGGCTCCTTTCCTGAAAAACTCACATAAAAATGTGCATAACAATTCACCATAGAGTATATCATATTTTCCGGTGTATTGCAAGGGATACAATATTATAAAAGAATTAAGATACAGAAAGATACAGAAAACCCGGTCTGCATCAGCAGACCGGGTTGAAATTTCCTTATTTTTTCTCTTTCAGGAGGTCACGAATTTCGGTGAGCAGCAGCTCCTCCTTCGTGGGCTCCGGATCTTCGGGTTGGGGTTCCGGCTCGGCGGGCTTTTCCAGCTTGGCCTTGGCCGAGTTGAACGCCTTGACGACCAGAAACACGACGAACGCGACCAGAATGAAATCGATCACCGTGGTTAAAAACGTCCCGATCCCGACCACCACGGCCTCCTTGACGACCGCTCCGGTCTCGTCCACCACCGCGGGCGAGAGCGTGATATTCAACGTTCCAAGGTCGATCCCGCCGATGAGCATACCGATCAGCGGCATGAACACGTCGTTGACCAGCGACGTCGTGATCTTGCCGAACGCCGTCGCGATGATCACGCCGATGGCCATGTCCATCACATTGCCCTTGGAGATGAATTCCTTGAACTCGTTGAAAAACTTCTTCATTTCCTCTTCTCCTTATTTGTTTTTCTCGTAATGAAGCGTCATTGCGAGCCAGTGCGCACACTGGCGTGGCAATCCCGTGGATCTTCTGAGAGCCTTTATAGGGGTGAGCGACGCTGTCCGCCCGATTTGCGCCCCCATTCTTTTCTTTCTCTTCTTCGAGAAAGAAAAGAATCGCCGCGGCGTCAGAAGAAGCCAGCTCCATTCCGTTTCCGCCGGGGCGGCGAAAACTCCATATCCGCAGCCTTCTTCTTCCTTCCCAAATTGTGACCGTTTCACTGGGTCACAATTTGGCCATTTGGAATTTTACAACGCCGCACGCGATCTTGATGATGGCGGGCACTTGACATTTTACGGATACGGTTTATAGGGGAGAAAATCGGCAGAAAAAGGCTCCCTCGATGAGGGAGCCTTTTGAGATATGATGGATTACTTCGCAAAAACCTTCTTCAGGCGGGCGAAGCGGGGCAGGCCGTCTTCCTTCTCGAGCTTGGTCTCGCCCTGGATGAGCGGAAGCGCGTACTTGGCAAAGTCTTCGGTGACGTTGTTGCCCTCGGCGGTGATCCACTCCTTCGGGAACTTCTTCTCGAAGTTGGCAACGTCGCTCAGGTTGAACAGCTTCGCGCGGCAGACATAGCCGTTGCTGCGGTCGCACTCAAAGCCGACCATCTTGTCGGTGACGCCGTTCAGCATCTCTTCCACAGCGGTCTTGCCGGACATATAGGACTCGTCGATGTCGGTCTGGGACGCGCAGTGCGCGGCGCAGCGCTGCAGCAGGCTCAGCTCGATGCCGCGGACCTTCGCGCCGGTCTTTTCCTTGCAGACATTGGCCAGCAGCGCAGCCAGGCCGCCCAGCTGGGCATGGCCGAAGCCGTCGGTCGCGGCGGTCTTCGCCTCGGAGACGAAGCGGCCGTCGGCGTAGTGGATGCCCTCGGAGACGGCAACGATGCAGTTGCCGTTCTTCTTGTAGCACGCGGTGACGTCAGCGATGAACTTGTCCATGTCGAAGTCAACTTCCGGCAGATAGATGAAGTCGACGCACGGCTCTTTCGTGTTGGCGAGGGCCGCAGCAGCGGTCAGCCAGCCGGCATGACGGCCCATGCACTCGATGATGGTGATCTGGCCGATGTTGTAGACGCGGGAATCGCGGGCCACTTCCATCGCGCTGGTCGCGATATACTTGGCAGCGGAGGCATAGCCGGGGCAGTGGTCGGTGCCGAACAGGTCGTTGTCGATGGTCTTGGGCACGCCCATGACGCGGCACTCGTAGCCGACCTTGTTCATATACTTGGAGATCTTGTTGCAGGTGTCCATGGAGTCGTTGCCGCCGTTATAGCAGAAATAACGGACGTCATATTTCTTGAAGATCTCAAGGATGCGCTTGTAGTCGGTGTCGTCGACGTCGGGATCGGCGATCTTGTAGCGGCAGGAGCCGAGCGCGGAAGACGGGGTATAGGGCAGGCGGTCAAGCTCGGCACGGTCTTCTTCGTCCATGCAGAGCAGCTGGTCGTCGAGGACGCCCTTAATGCCGTGATACGCGCCGTAGACCTTGGTGATGCAGTCGGCATCGAGCGCAGTGCGGATAACACCGTAAGCCGATGCGTTGATGACGGACGACGGGCCGCCGGACTGGCCAATGATAAGAGAACCCTTCAGCATGATAATCTTTCCTCCTAAAAACTGATCGCATCTTCTTGCAATTCAAATTAACCAAAAGAAATATAACATAAAAGCAGGAAATTGTAAATTCATCTATTGCATAAATTCTGTTGTTTTGGTAAAATTCTTTTTGGAAACAGTAGCGAAACACCTATTTTAACTTAGAACATAAAGGAGAGAAGCAACATGGCTCTGGTAACTACTACCGAAATGTTCAAGAAGGCTTATGACGGCGGCTACGCCATCGGCGCTTTCAACGTCAACAACATGGAGATCGTTCAGGGCATCACCGAGGCCTGTCAGGAAGAAAAGGCTCCGGTCATCCTTCAGGTTTCCAAGGGCGCGCGTGCTTACGCGAACCACAACTATCTGGTCAAGCTGGTCGAGGCGGCCGTCATCTGCTGCCCGGACATCCCCATCGCGCTGCATCTGGATCATGGTCCCGATTTTGAGACGTGCAAGGCCTGCGTTGACGGCGGCTTTACCTCCGTCATGATCGATGCCTCCTCCAAGCCCTTCGAAGAGAACATCGAAATCACCCGCAAGGTCGTCGAGTACGCGCATGACCATGGTGTCGTCGTCGAGGCCGAGCTGGGCACTCTCGCCGGCATCGAGGACGACGTCAAGGTCGCGGCGCATGCTGCCTCCTACACCCGTCCGGAAGAGGTCGAAGAGTTCGTCACCAAGACCGGCTGTGACTCCCTGGCCATCGCCATCGGCACCAGCCACGGCGCTTATAAGTTCAAGCCCGAGCAGTGCACCCGCAACGAAAAGGGCATCCTCGTTCCGCCTCCCCTGCGCTTCGACGTTCTGGAAGAAGTCTCCCGCCGTCTGCCCGGCTTCCCGATCGTTCTGCACGGTTCTTCCTCCGTTCCGCAGGAATTTGTGAAGATGATCAACGAAAACGGCGGCAAGATGCCCGACGCTGTTGGTATTCCCGAAGAGCAGCTCCGTCATGCAGCCGAGCTGTCCGTCTGCAAGATCAACATCGACTCCGACCTGCGTCTTGCCATGACCGGCACCATCCGCCAGTTCTTCAACGAGCATCCCGACAAGTTCGACCCGCGCGAGTACCTGAAGCCCGCCCGTGCCAACATCAAGGAGCTCGTCCGCCACAAGCTGCGCGACGTCCTCGGCTGCGCCGGCAAGGCCTAATTGGATCATAAAAAATCGTCCCACACCGTGGGGCGATTTTTTATATGCAAGAAACTTACAACATCCGCAGGCTGCTGCCTGGCCGCCATCATCAAGACAGCGTGCAGAAGAAGCCAGCTGCATTCCGCTTCCGCCGAGGCGGCGAAAGCTCCATATCCGCTGGCTCCTTCTTCCTTTCCAAACTGTGACCGCTGCGCTGGGTCACAGTTTGGGGTGATTTGGGGCGGGCAAATAAGACTGGGCGACTGAGCTGTTACATGATGGCGGCACGGAGAGAACTTCCGGTTTCGGAAGTTCTCTTTCTTTTCTTTACCGGGCGCGGCGGTTCTTTTCTTTCTCCAAAAGAGAAAGAAAAGAATGGGGCGCAAATCGGGCGGACAGGGCCGCCCGCCCCTGCATGGTGCAGCGAAAACAAAAGGGACGGCCATTGGCCGCCCCATTTACAGATCTAATTCAACACCCTTGAACCGAAACCGTCCGGACATTATTCGGGTTTTTTGGTATCTAACGTCTCATCGGTCAGCGCGCCGACGTCCTCGGCCTTGACCTTCTTGGGCAGCGCGAGCGAGAGGATCATCGCCACAACGAACACGCCCGCGACCGGGTTGCCCGCGAAGATGTCGCTGACGATCTGCGGCATCCCGGAGAAGAATTCCGGCACCTGTGTCACGCCGATGCCGATGGCAAAGCTCGTGGCCGCGATGATGGTGTTGCGCTGGTCAAAGCCGCACTCGCCCAGCATCGTGACGCCCGAGACGATGATCGCGCCGAACAGCACGTAGAGCTGCTTCCGAAGCCCTTGGACAGCGAGTTATAGACGAGGCACGCCGCGAGCGTGATGACCGCGACGAGCAGATTCTGCCACGCGCCGGTGGGATAGACCGAGGAACTCGCGAACGAGGAGATACCGGTCGAGAGCAGGCTGAAGCCGATCGTCGTCACGACACACGCCGAGACGATCGGGCTGACGAACCGCCGCCAGTATTTCGCGGTCAATCCAAGTAAGCCCTCGATACAGCCGCCCACGATCACCGCGCCGATCATATAGCCATAGTCCTTCGCGGCCAGCGTCATCATCGCGGACAGGAACGTGAAGCTCAGGCCCATCACAACCGGCAGCCTTGCCCGAAAAGGGAAAAGTGACAGGTTCTGTCCGTTATTCTGGCCTCAGTATCAAGTATACCCATTCAGAAAGCGTTAAGCAATACAAACAATTTGTTTGGCTGACAAAAAATCAGTTCGTTTTTATGAAATCTGCGCATGACATGCGCGGTCAAAACGCGGAAAAGCGCCCCGGCTGGAGGCGCCTCATATTGTCTCTCCCCCGATCACCGCCGGCGATCCCCCACGTTACAAAGAGGAGAGCTTTTCCGGCGCGGCAGGGAAAAGCGTTTATTTTGCGGCAATCGCCTCGATCTCGCAGAGCACGCCCTTCGGCAGCTCACGCACGGCGACGCAGCTGCGCGCGGGCTTCGACACGAAATACTTCGCGTATACCGCATTAAAGGCCGCAAAATCGGCCATATCGCGCAGGAAGCACGTGGTCTTAAAGACGTTTTCCAGCTTCGTCCCGGCGGCTTCCAGCAGCGCGGCAACATTCTTGCAGCTCTGCTCCGCCTGCGCGGCGATCCCCTCCGGCACGGCTCCGGTCTTCGGGTCGACCGGAATCTGCCCCGAGGTATACACAATGCCGCCCATGATGTATCCCTGAGAATACGGCCCGATTGCAGCCGGGGCCTGCTCCGTATGAATGATTTCCATGCTATTTCCTCCTTACAGAATGTTCCATATCATTTGCGTCGCAGCTCGTGCGGCGCCATCTATAGGATATGCAGGCCCGCGCGAATCCTTGCTCCGTTTTAGCAGCTCCGCCCGCAGCCTGTTCTGGTTTTATTCCGAAAGCCGAAGAAATACAAGCCCATTTTTCACCGGTATCCCGCGCATTTACAGCCCACCCTCATGGAACAAATTCCGTTCTTTCTGCGTCTATAAGAGCAACCTGAAAAATTGACACATCAAGACGCGGAAACGCCCTATCCCCGCCCGGCGGTTTCTGCTAAAATGGAACCATAAAATCAAAAGTCTGTTTTTCTGAGATGACGTGTAAGGAGGCGGCATTATGCTGCGAATCGAACATCTGACCAAAACCTACGGCGAGAAGAAGGCCGTTGACGACCTCAGCCTGCACATCGCTCCCGGTGAAATTTACGGCTTCATCGGCCACAACGGCGCGGGCAAGACCACCACACTCAAATCCATCGCCGGCATCCTGCAATTCGACGCGGGCGACATCCGCATCGGCGGCACATCCGTCCGCGAAGACCCGCTCGCCTGCAAGCGCTTGATGGCCTACATCCCGGATAACCCCGATCTCTACGAATTCATGACCGGCATCAAATACCTCAATTTCATCGCCGACATCTTCGGCGTCAGCGCGGACGACCGCCAGGCCCGCATCCGCGACTACGCGGCCCGCTTCGAGCTGACGGACGATCTGGCCCAGCCCATCGCCGCCTATTCCCACGGCATGAAGCAGAAGCTCGCCATCATCTCCGCCTGGCTGCACCAGCCGCGGCTCATCCTGATGGACGAACCGTTCGTCGGTCTCGACCCCAAGGCCGCACACCTGCTCAAGGGTATGATGCGCGAGCTATGCGACGCGGGCGGCGCGATCTTCTTCTCCACGCACGTGCTCGAGGTCGCGGAAAAGCTCTGCGACAAGGTCGCCATCATCAAGGGCGGCAAGCTCATCCGCTCCGGCATGATGGAGGACGTCAAGGGCGACGAATCGCTCGAATCCGTCTTCCTGGAACTGGAGGAAGAGACATGCTGAAGGTACTTCTGCAAAAGCAGCTTGCGGAGATCTTCCGCACCTATTTCTACAATGCAAAAACGAACAAGGCCCGCTCCAGGGGTGCGACGATCGCCTATCTCGTCGGCTTTGCGCTGCTGATGGTGGGCCTGCTCGGCGGGATCTTCGCCTATCTTTCCGTCTCGCTCTGCGGCGCGCTGTCCGCGGTCGGGATGGATTGGCTCTTCTTTGCGCTGATGGGTTTGCTGGCCGTCTTTCTCGGCGCGTTCGGCAGCGTGTTCAATACGTATTCCAGCCTCTATCTCGCCAAGGATAACGACCTCCTGCTCTCCATGCCCATCCCCGTGCGCACGATCATGGCCTCCCGCCTGCTCGGTGTCTACCTCATGGGCCTGATGTATTCCGGCGTCGTCATCCTCCCGGCGGTCATTGTCTACTGGATCATGATCTCGGCCAGCGCGGCGGCCATCGCCGGCGGCGTGCTGCTCGTCGCGCTCATCTCCCTGTTTGTGCTCACGCTCTCGTGCGCGCTCGGCTGGGTTGTCGCGAAGATCAGCCTGAAGCTCAAAAACAAGAGCTTTATCACCGTTTTCGTCTCGCTCGTGTTCCTCGGGGCCTACTATTTCTTCTATTTCAGGGCGCAGACGCTTATCCAGGATCTTGTTGCGAATGCCGCCGTCTACGGCGCGAACATCCAGCGCAGCGCCTATCCGCTGTATCTCTTTGGCCGCGTCGGCACAGGCGACCCGCTGGCGATGGGCATTGTGTCCGCTGCTTTTGCCGCACTCTTCCTGCTGCTGTACCGGCTCATCTCCCGCAGCTTCCTCAAAATTGCCACGTCCAGCGGCAAACAGGAGAAAAAGGTCTACCGCGAGACGCGCACCGAGCGGCAGTCCGCCTCCGCCGCGCTGCTGCGGAAGGAGTTCTCCCGCTTCACGGCCAGCCCGAACTATATGCTCAACTGCGGACTTGGTACGCTGATGCTCCCGATCGCGGGCGTTGTCCTGCTTGTCTATCAGGCGAAGATCCGGGATCTGGAATTGCTGCTCGGGGCCGAATTTGCCTCACTGCTGTTCATCGCGGCGGTCTGCCTGCTGGCCTCGATGAACGATATGGCCGCGCCCTCCGTCTCGCTTGAGGGCAAGAGCCTCTGGCTCGCGCAGTCGCTGCCCGTCAAGCCGTGGCAGGTGCTGCGGGCGAAGCTGGCCGTCCACCTCACGCTCACCGGTGTCCCGGCGGCGGTCTGCTATGTGCTGCTGGCATTTGCACACCCGTTTTCCGCCGCAGAGCTTTTGCTCGGCGCGGTGCTGATCGCGGGCTATGTGCTGCTGATGGCCTCCTTCGGCCTGTTCGTCGGGCTGAAGATGCCGAATCTGCACTGGACGAATGAGATCACGCCCATCAAGCAGGGCGGCGCGGTGATGCTTGCGCTGTTCAGCGGCTTTGCCTATGCCGCGCTGATTGTGGTTAGCTATCTGCTGTTCGGGTCGAAGATCGGCCTGACCGCTTATCTCGCCGCCTTTGCGGCGCTGACGCTGCTGCTCGCGGCGCTGCTGCTCCGCTGGATGCACAAGACCGGCTGCCGGATTTTTGCCAGCCTCTGAGTTTTCCAATATGGCAAGGGATGCGGGCGACCAATGGTCGCCCGTCGACCTCTCCGTCATTTGCTTCGCAAATGCCACCGTCTCGCTGCGGCTCGGTCACGG
>USDP01000003.1 GCA_900553545.1 uncultured Eubacteriales bacterium
CGCGTTCGACATCGTTCCCTGCAGCATCAGATTCAGCGCCATCTTCCATCCTCCCTCACCCGCCGCATCGCATCCAGCAGCGCATCATTTTCTTCCCGCAGCCGCACAGCCGCGCGATACCATCCCGGCCCCAGGCCCTCAAAATTCGCACAGTCGCGGATCGCAGCGCCGCGCTCGCGCAGCCGATCCGCCAAGCCCGCCTCACCGCGAAACAGAATGTAATTCGCCTGCGACGGACACACCCAGAAGCCAAGCTCCCGCAGCCGTTCTTCGAGCCGCGGGCGCTCCGCGCGGATGACCGCGCGGTTCCTCTCCAAAAATTCCGCATCGCCCAGCGCGGCGACGCCCGCCGCCTGTGCAAGCGTCGAGACATTCCACGGCGGCACCGCCGACATCTTCCGCAGCAAGGCCCCATCCGCGCTCAAGCCGTACCCCAGCCGCAGCCCCGCCATACCAAAGCTCTTCGTAAAGGCCTTGAGAACAAAAAGCTGCGGAAACTCCCGCAAAAACGGCGTCAGATCGGTGCCGCCGTCCGACAGGCTCAAAAAGCACTCGTCGACAAACAGTGCAATGTTGTTCTCTCGGCAGACACGCAGGATCTTTTCCAGCAGCCCGCCCGCGATCAGCCGTCCCGTCGGGTTATTCGGATTGCAGAGGAACAGCGCATCGATCTTTTCGCGCGCAAGACGCGCCAGAAAGCGCTCCTGCAAGTCAAACTTTTCCTCCTGACTGAGCGCAAAGCGCACGACCCCGCAGCCCCTCCGCTGCAAAGCCAGCGAATACTCCGAAAATGTCGGCGCGAGCTCCATCGCGCGCCCTGGCCGCACGGCCTCGCAATAGGCGTAGATGAGCTCAGACGCGCCGTTCCCGCAGAGAATGAATTCTCCCGGCACCCCTTCATAGCGCGCGATCGCCTGCACAAGTGCCCGGCAGTAGGGATCGGGATAGCGGTAGAGCTCAGGCAGGCCCCGTTCGATCGCCTCGGTCACACACTTCGGCGTGCCGAGCGGACTCACGTTCGCCGAAAAGTCGAGCGCGATCCCATCGCCGTATCGGTCCCCGCCATGCGGGTTTTTGACTCCATAAAGCATCGCATTTCCTCAAAATTCACAGAACGATCAACAGCGCTTTCCCCGCGCCGAACACCACGAGCGCCAGAACCGCCATCAGATACATCAGCCGCCCCGCGCGCGGGATGTCCTCCAGTTCGATCTCCCGCTTCGCGTCGCCGATATAGTCCTTCTTGTGCAGCACCCCGTGGTACCACGCATCGCCCGCCAGCCGCAGCCCCAGCAGTCCCGCGCAGACCGATTCCGTCTGCGCCGAGTTCGGGCTCGCATGCTTGCAGCGATCCCGGCGGAAGATCTTCCAGCCGTTTTTCACATCCAGCTGCAGCAGCGCCCCCGCCGCCAGCATCAGCAGCGCCGACAGCCGCGCGGGGATAAAATTGAACACATCGTCCATCCGCGCGGGCACGAGTCCGATGTCCTTGTACGGCGGCTCCACATAGCCAAGCATCGAATCCATCGTGTTCACGGCCTTGTAGAAAAAGCCGAGCGGCGCGCCGCCGATCGCCAGAAACAGCATTGGCGCGATCACGCCGTCCGACGTGTTCTCCGCCACGGTCTCCACCGCCGCGCGCATCACGCCGCGCGCATCCAGCCGCGCCACGTCGCGTCCGACGATCATGGACACGGCCTGTCTGGCCTCGTCCAGACTCCCATGCTTCAGCGCCGCATAGACCTTCATGCTCTCGTCCCGCAGCGACTTCGCCGCGAGGATCTGTCCGCACATCACGCTCTCCACCGCCAGCCGCAGCCAGACGCTCACGCGCGCGCAGCCCCAGAGGAGCAGCGCCGGAAGGGCCGCAGCGATCAGTGCCGTCAGGATCCAGATACAGGCTCCGGCGGCCCGCTCGCCGCCGGGCGTCTTCGGAAAAAGGCGGCGGAACAGCCGTTCCAGCAGTGAGATGAGATGTCCGATCGCGGCCACCGGATGCGGCAGGCCGTGCGGATCACCGATCAGCAGATCGATGCAAAATCCGATGCAAAGTGCGAATAGGGACCATTTCATGCCTGTTCTCTCCTGTTTTGCATCGTGAAAATATACACAGGGTTCTGTCCCTGCATCAGGTGATAGCTTCCGGCCGTCCGAGCACGGGCCGCCTGCAGGCTGACGCATTCCGCCTTTTCAAAGTCCGCCATGCGCGCCGCCAGCGCCCCCACAGACTCCAGCGTCACCGCCGTCGCCACGATGCGGACGTGCGGATTCTTCCGCAGCGCGGCGTCCAATATCCCGTTCAAATTTCCCGCGGTCCCGCCGAGGAACACATGCGTCGGCGCCGGGAGCGCCTCGCACGCCGCCGGGGCCGTCCCGGAGACAATCTCCAGATTCCCGGCGGAAAACGCCGCCTTGTTGCGCGCCAGCAGCGCCAGCGCATCTTCCTGTCGTTCCACGGCGTACACACGTCCGCGCTTCGCCTGCAAAGCCATCTCAATGGAGACCGAACCGGTGCCCGCGCCGACATCCCAGCAGACCGCGCGCTCCGTCAGCGCCAGCTTGGAAAGGCAGACGGCGCGCACCTCGCTTTTTGTCATCGGCACAACGTGCGCCGGATCCATCTCCCGCAAAAATACCTCGTCGGGCAGCCCGTGCGTCACGACCGCATCCGGGGCCGGATTTTCGATCAGCGCCACGCTGAGCTTGTCAAATTCCCGCGATGCCAGCTCTGCCGCCGTCCCGCAGGTGATCTTCTCGTCCGGGTAGCTCAGCCGCTCGCCGACGCTGACGCGCACCGCGCCAAGGCCCGCATCCACGAGCCGCGCGCAGAGCTTCGCCATGCCGCCCTCGCCGCCGACGAGCGCGAAGACCGTTTCCTGTGCGCGCACATCGGCCGCGATGTCGTGTTCCCGCCCATGCAGGCTGACCGGCACGGCCTCCTCATAGCGCTTCCCGAGCCGCGCGCAGAGATAGCTCATCGAGCTCAACCCCGGCAACACGCGGACATGACAATTCGGCAGCAGCGGGAGCAGTTTCTTCGTGCCGCTGAAAAATCCCGTATCCCCGGACATCAGGACCGTAAAATTCGAACATTCCGGGTGCGCCGCAATGGCCGCCGCGATCGCGTCCGGCGCGATGGCCGCGACGCGCAGCTGACCGGGCCGGGCCGCTACCTCCAGCATCCGTGCCGCGCCGATCAGGCAGTCTGTATGCTCGATCGCTGCACGGACCTCGCCCGTCTGCGCCGCCTCGCTGCCGGGCCCAATGCCCACAACGCAAACATGCGGCACGCGCCCAAACGAAAACCGCGCGCAGAGTCTCGCGACCGTCTCTGAAAGTCCGATCCCGTCCGCCTCTGCGGGCCGTCCGATGACCAGAAGGCGCACGCCGGTCTTCGCGGCGGCTGCCGCCTTTTCCGCGAAGCCGCCCGCGGCCCCGCCGTCCTTCGTCACCAGCCATTTTGCGCCGATGGCGCGCAGCATCGCCGTGTTCATCTCCTCCGAGAATGGCCCCTGCATTGCCAGAATATGCGCCGCCTTGACGCCCGCCTCACGGCAAAGCACGAGCGAGTCCTCCAGCGGCAGCACGCGCGCATAGACGCGTTCCGCAAAGTCCTTGATCTGACTGTATGCTTTCAATTCCTTGCTCCCGGTGGTGAGCAGGATGTTCCCCTCTGTTTGATCCAAAAATTCGATCGCTTTTTCGGTGCTTTCGACAAAAACGGCATCCTCCGGCGCATCCGACGCGCCGCGCAGCAGCCGCCAGCGCTCCACACCGGTCTCGGCGCACGCGCGGGCGATGCTCTTCGTGATCGACGCCGCGTAGGGGTGCGTCGCGTCGATCACGAGGTCAAAATGTCCGTCCGTCAAGAGCGTCTTGATCTCATCGGCCGGCAGCCGGCGGGCCGAAACGGTCAGCCGCTCTGCCTCGGGCAGCAGCGCCTGTCCATATTCCGTGGCCACACAGGCCGTGACCTCGCACGGCTGCGCATTCAGAAATTCCACCAGTTCGCGGCCCTCGGTCGTGCCGCCGAACACGCAAATTTTATACATTCCGGTATCCTCTCGGCGTGATGAGCGCGCCGTTTACGACCTTTGTGGACGAATTTCCAACAAACACGGTGCAGAACATATCGACATCCGCCGCTTGCAGTTCGCCGAGCGTCAGAATGCGGCTGCTCTGCCCCTCACGTCCGATGTTGCGGACAATGCCGCAGAGGCGCTCCTCCGGCAGGACGCGCAGCAAAATGTCGCACGCGCGCTTTAAGTGGTCAGGGCGGCCGTGGCTCGCCGGGTTGTAGATCGCAATGGCAAAGTCGCCCTCCGCCGCGCAGCGCAGCCGCTTTTCGATGGTCTCCCACGGAGTCAGGCGGTCGGACAGACTGATGACCGCGAAATCATGCGTCAGCGGCGCGCCGAGCACCGCGCCGCCGCTGCACGCGGCGGTCAGCCCGGGGAGGACCTCGACCTCCGGCTCGCTGTTCTCGCCGCGCAGCTCATAGACCAGCGCGGCCATGCCGTAGATCCCGCTGTCGCCGGAGCAGACGAGGGCCACGGTTTTCCCGTCCCTCGCAAGCTCGAGCGCCATCTGGCAGCGCCTGGCTTCCTGCGTCATCGGCGTGGAGACCAGCTCTTTGCCGGGATAGCGATTCTTGACCAGGTCGACATAGACCGGATAGCCCACAATCACATCGCATTCCGCCAGCGCGCGGTCTGCGCGGACGGTCATATTCTCATAGTTTCCGGGGCCGATGCCCACAACGAATACCTTAGCCAAAGTCTGCCTCCCAATGTTCCGCCGCAACGGCAACCGTAACGCCGTCGCAGGCTGTTTTTTTCACGAGCAGCCGCTCTGCATCCAAAAATGCGGCGCGCTCGCAGACATTCTCCACACCGGTGACGGCGCGGACGAAGTCGGAGCCTGTAAACTCGCCGGGGACGGCTTGCAGCTGCGATGCGGAATAAAAATGCGCGGGCCAGCCATGTGCTGCGCAGGCGGTAAGCAGCCCCGCCTCCTGCCGCTTTAAGTCGATGGAATAGACGCCCTTCACCGCATTCAAATCTAAGTCATGGCTCGCAAACGCCGTTTGAATAGCTGCCTCGACGGCTTCCCTCGAGATGCCCTTCCGGCAGCCGACTCCAACGCGCAGCACGCGCGGCACAAGGCGCAGCGTGCGCGCGAACGGTGCTGAAAACCGATATCCAACATAGATGCCAAGCGCACCGGACCCGCCCAAAACAAGGCCGTCCGGCAGGGGTTCGCGAATCGGAAAATCACTGCAAAACGGCACGGAATGCTCCAAAATCTCTGCTGAAACCGCCTTGGCCAGTCCCATGTCAGAGATTGCGCAGCCGCGCTCCGTCGCCCAGGTGTCGACAGAAAATTTGCCGTTCACATCCGTCGCCGTGGTGACGACGGCTGTCGCGCCGAGCGCTGCGGCAAGCCTGCGGGCGAGCGCATTGGCCCCGCCGATGTGCCCGGAGAGCAGCGGAATGACGAAATTCGCCCGCTCGTCGAGGCCGAGCACCGCCGGATCCGTCCGTTTGTCGCGGACATACGGCGCGATCTCCCGCACGGCGATCCCGGCCGCACCGACAAAGATCAGCGCGTCCATTTCCGAAAACGCCGCGCCATAGACCGTTTTTTCCAGCGGTAAAAACCCAGCCTCCTCCAGCCGCGGCACGGCATAGCATTTCGCGTGCGCCTCCGGCAGCGCGGCCAGCACCCGCCTGGCCGTCCCGCAGCCGGTGTGGCTGTAGGCGAAGATTGCAAGATTCATCGCGTCGCCTCGCGGAATTCGGTCGTGAACGAGGGGTCGTAGAGCAGTGAACGGAGATAGTCGCCCCCGAGGCAGCCGCCGACCACGATCAGCGACGTCTTCGTCAGGCCGTTGGCCGTGACGGTGTCGTGCAGCGTGCCGACGGTGCAGCGGAAGATCCGCTCCTCCGGCCACGTCGCCTTGTAGACGACGGCGGCCGGCGTTTCCGCCTCGTAGCCGCCCGCGAGCAGGTCGGCCTGAAGCTGCTTTGTCAGCGACGTACTGAGGAAGAGGACCATGGTGGCGTGGTGGGCTGCGAGGGCGCGGATGGACTCGCGCTCCGGCACGGGTGTGCGTCCGGCGGCGCGGGTGATGATGACCGTTTGGCTGACGTTCGGGAGCGTATACTCCGCCCGGAGCGCCGCGGCAGCCCCGCAGAAGGCGCTGACGCCGGGGCAGACATCGTAGTCGATGCCCAGCTTTTCCAGCGCGTCAAACTGCTCCCGCACAGCGCCATAGATGCTCGAGTCGCCGGTATGGAGACGGACAGTGGTCTTGCCCTCGGCCTCGGCCTGACGGATGACGGCAATGACCTCCTCCAGCGTCATTTTCGCGCTGTCGTGGATCTCACAGCCCGGCTTCGTGCCGTCCAGCAGCGCTGGATTGACGAGCGAACCGGCGTAGATCACGACGTCTGCCTCACCGAGCAGCCGCGCACCGCGCACGGTGATGAGGTCCGGTGCGCCGCTCCCGGCGCCGACAAAATGTACCATAGTTATCCCTCCATAATGGTTCCCAGCAGCTCCTGCGCGCGGCTGGTCCGGCACAGGAGGCCATATTCTTTGGAAAATACGATCGCGCCGGCGGCCATCTCGCCGCACTTGTGCGCAAGATGAAACTCGATGCGCTCCGCGAGGCGGGCCAGCACCGCGTCATATAACTGTTCTTCTTTCAGGATGCGGAGCGCATCGTCACACGTCGCGCAGTCCAGCACCTCCTCCACGCGCGCGGGCGGGAGGCCGAGGGCGGCGGCATGCGCCGCGATGAGCTCCATGCGGCAGTCGCCGCACTTCGAGTGTGTGTTCCACATGCCGCCCGCAAGCTTCACGAGCTTGCCGATGTGGCCGACGAGCAGCGCACCGCGGAAGCCGAGCGCACGGCAATGCTCCAGCGCGTCGCCGATGAAATTGCTGGTCAAAACGGCGGTGCGCGGGTCGAGGCCGATGGACGCGCGGATGAAATCCGCGCCATAGTTGCCCGGCGTGAGCAGGACATAGTCCGCGCCGTTCGCCCGACGCTGCCGCAGCTCGACATGGATGGTGTCGACGAGGGCCTGCTCGCTCATCGGCTCGACGATGCCGGTCGTACCGAGGATGGAAATGCCGCCGACAATGCCGAGGCGGGGGTTGAAGGTCTTTTTTGCGAGCGCCTCGCCCTCCGGCACAGAGATCATGACGGCCAGGCCGCCGCGATAATCGCAGAGGCGCATGACCTCTTCGACGTTTTCGCGGATCATGCGGCGCGGGACGGAGTTGATGGCCGCCGCGCCGACCGGCTGGTCGAGCCCGCGTTTCGTCACGCGGCCTACGCCCGCGCCGCCGTCGATCGTGACGCCGGGTGTTTCCGTGCGTTGGACGGCTGCAAACACGAGGGTATCGTGCGTGACGTCCGGATCGTCGCCGCTGTCCTTGCGGATGGCGCAGGAGACGGTATCGGGGGTTCTCGTGATCTCAAGCACGTCCAGCGTCAGGGAGACGCCCTTTGGCGTGAGCAGATCGATGGTTCGTTTTTCGTGGCCGGTCAGGAGCATCCACGCCGCAGCTTTTGCCGCAGCAGCCGCGCAGGAGCCGGTCGTATAGCCGAGACGGAGTCGTTTTCCGTCCTTGATGACGTATTCTTCCATCTCAGCGCCGGATCTGGTAGAGCATCGCGTTGCAGATCGCGGCGGCGACATTGCTGCCGCCCTTGCGTCCGCGCGCGACGATATAGGGTGCGCGGCAGTTTGCGATGACGAGCTCCTTGCTCTCAACAACGTTGACAAAGCCGACCGGTACGCCGATGATGAGCGCCGGGTGCAGCTTGTCCGCCTCCATCAGCGTCTCCAGCGAGACAAGAGCCGTCGGCGCGTTGCCGATGGCGAAAATGCAGGGCTTGGGGAGCTGTGCGGCCCGCTCCATCGAGACGATGGCGCGGGTGACGCCGCGCGCTTTTGCCTCCGCGGCAACGTCCGGATCGGACATGAAGCAGTGGACTTCCCCGCCGAGGGAGGCCAGAATGGTCTTGTTGATGCCGGCCTTCGCCATCTGCGTATCGGTGACGATGTCGCAGCCGGCGCGCAGCGCCTCGATCCCCTTCGTGACCGCATGGTCGGAAAAGACGAGATTGTCGGCATAGTCAAAGTCGGCAGTCGTGTGGATGGCGCGCTTGATGACGAGCTCGTTTTCAGGGTCGAGCTTACGGTCTCCCAGCAGCTCGGTGATGATCTCGAAGCTGCGGCGCTCAATGTCCATCGGTCTGATCTGTTCCAGCATGGTGTTTCCCCTTTCTGCACGCGTCCAGAAAGCGGACGGCAAAGGATGGATTCGCGTAAAAATGGAAATGCGGATAGCCCGCGTAGAGGGTGTCCGTGGCGAAGACGCACGGCCAGCTGCGGCCGGAGGGCTTCGCCGCCGTGAAGGCGTCTCCGGTCCGCTCCGCATCCCAGTGGTGGAATTCGTGTGCAGGGATCGACTCTCCCGCGCGGCAGAGCAGGTTGTCCCGCTCGGCCGTCAGCGTGACGTAGCCAAAGCGTGCGAGCTTCCCGGCATCGAAGCAGCGCCCCGGCAGAAAGCCCACCATCGGATGCTCCCCGATGGCCTCTGTCAGGTACATAAAGCCGCCGCATTCGGCAATGCAGGGCAGCCCCGCCTCCAGCGCGGCGCGGACGCTGCTGCACATGGATCGATTTTCGCTCAGCTGCGCGGCATAGAGCTCCGGATAGCCGCCGCCGAGATAGAGGCCGTCGAGTCCGGCGGGCAAGGCGCTGTCAGAGAGCGGAGAAAACGGCACAAGCTCCGCGCCGACCGTCCGGAGCAGGCCGAGGCTGTCTTCATAGTAAAAGCAGAACGCATTGTCCCGCGCAACACCGATGCGCACCGGTGCGCCGGGCGCTGGAAGCGTCGGCGGCACAACGTCCAGCGCTGGCGCTTCGCGCGCGATGGTCAGCAGCGCGTCCAGATCGATCGTCTGCTCGGCCTCAGCGGCGAGGCGCTGCATTTTTTCGCGCAGATCTGCGACCTCCGCCGCAGTCACAAGGCCGAGATGGCGGCTTTTCAGCGCGCAGTCCGGCAGATTCGGCAGAAAGCCGCACGCCTTGACGCCAAGGCGGTCTTCCAGCGCACGCGCGAGCGGCGCGTAGGTCATCGCGGTGCAGCCGTTGAGGATGACGCCGCAGATGCGGTCGTCCGGCAGAAAGCCCAGAAAGCCGCGTACCGACGCCAGCACCGAGAGTGCCGCGCCGCGCGCGTTCACAACGAGGACCACGGGCGAGACCGTCTTCTGCGCGAGTTCGTAGGTGCTGGCGCGCGTACTGGTCAGGCCGAGGCCGTCGTAATAGCCCATGACGCCCTCAATGACCGTGACATCACAGCCGGAGGCATTCTGCGCGAGGAGGAAGCGAAGCGTATTTTCGTCGAAGAAAAACGGATCGAGATTCGAACTTTTGGCCCCGATGATGCGGCTATGGAACATCGGGTCAATATAATCGGGGCCGCATTTCGCGGCGGCGACTGAAAGGCCGCGGTTCACGAGCGCCTGTAAAACGGCACAGGTCACGGTCGTCTTGCCGCAGCCGCTGTTCGTCCCGGCGAGGATCAGACGCGGTAGATTTTGCTGCATAGGCTCACTCCGATCGGACAAGAATGGTGGCAAAATAGCTGACATTTTCCGGGATCTCCCGCAGATCGCGGAAGACCAGCTCGCCGGGCAGGCCGCAGTCGGCGACCATCGAGGCCCGCTTCAACAGACCTGCGCGCCCCAGCGCTGCAACGGTCTCGTGGATGGCGGAGCCGGATTTCATCAGCACCTTCGCGCCCGGGAGGGCCAGCGCCGCATCCAGATCGCAGCTCGCCGGAAGGATGTGGAGCGGCTGCTCCATCTCGGTCAGGCTCTGCCCGAGGCGGGCCGCCACGGCGGCGACGCTCGTCACGCCTGGGAGCATCACGGCCGGAAACCCGTCCCGCTCGATCTCCGCAAAGATGTAATACGCCGTAGCGAAGAGGGCGACGTCACCGAGGTTGACCATCGCAACGTCTCGTCCCTCCCGCAGCTCGGCCTCGACGGCGGACGCCGCCGCGCGGGAGCTTTCCGCCCGGACGGCCGCGTCATGCGACATCGTGAATCGGAGCGGCAGAACGGATTTTTCGGTCAAATCAACCGCGCCGCGCGCGATATCGAGCGCGAGCATCTGGCCGGACGCCGTCTGCGGCGCGGCGATGACAGGCGTGTTCTCCAGAACGCGGACGGCCTGGAGCGTCAGCAGCTCCGGGTCGCCGGGCCCGACGGAGACGGCATAGAAGGTTCCGGTTTGTTCGCTCATCTGGCACCTCCGGGGACAAATTCCAAGGAATCGAAGCAGGGATCGTATT
This sequence comes from uncultured Eubacteriales bacterium, assembly GCA_900553545.1. Classification (GTDB taxonomy): domain Bacteria; phylum Bacillota; class Clostridia; order Oscillospirales; family Oscillospiraceae; genus CAG-170. The sequence continues at coordinate 10,384 of USDP01000003.1, forward strand.
TTCCCGGCTCCATGCGATAGAGCGCCGCGATATAGTCGGGCGTGAAAATTTCCGAGGGTGGGCCGACGCGGTCGATCCGGTCGCCCGCAACGCAGACGACGGTATCGGAGACGCGGGCGGCAAGATCCAGCTCGTGCAGGGACATGAGGACGGCGAGGTGCTCCTCGCGCACCATGCGCTTGAGGATGGTCAGCAGCTCCAGCTTGTAGCGGATGTCGAGAAAACTCGTCGGCTCGTCGAGGACGATGAGCTCCGGCTGCTGGCAGAGGGCCCGGGCAAGCAGGACGCGCTGCCGCTGGCCGTCGCTGATGGACTGGAAGGGCCGGTCGGCAAAGTCGAGCGCGTCGGTCTCGCGGAGGCTCTGCTCGACGATGGCCTTGTCCTCCGGGCGGAGGACGCCGAGATGGCCGGTGTAGGGATAGCGGCCGGTGCTGACGACGTCGCGGCAGGTCATGAGCTCGGGGTCCATGCGGGCCGTCATCAGGATGGCCATGCGGCGGGCGACGTCGCCCCGGCTGCGGCTGCGCATGTCCGCTCCGTCGAGGAAGACTGAGCCGGAAATGGACGGGAGCTGGCCGATGATGGTCTTGAGGATGGTCGACTTGCCGGAGCCGTTCGGGCCGATGAGCGTGACGATCCTGCCGCGCTGCACCGAGAGGGCGACCTTGGAGATGAGCGTCTTGCCGTTGTAGCCGACGGACAGGGCATCGGTTTGCAGATAATCCATCACTGTGCCCCCTTTCTGTGGAGCATCATATAGATGACGACCGGCGCGCCGAAGACCGCTGTGACGGAGCTGATGCTGACCTCGGTGGGCGCGAAGGCCGTGCGCGCGATGAGGTCGCAGAACAGGCAGAACGCGCCGCCGCCGAGGAAGCAGGCCGGGATCATCAAAAGCGGCTCTGCGGACTTAAAAAGGGACTTCATCAGGTGCGGCACGGCGATGCCGACGAAGGAGATCGGGCCGGCAAAGGCCGTGACGCAGGCGGAGAGCACACTGGAAAGTAAGATCAGCGCCGCACGGAACGCGCGCAGCGGCACGCCGAGATTCTGCGCGTAGACCTCGCCCAGCTGATAGGCCCGGAGGGGCTTGGAGAGCAGGAACGTCAGGATCAGGGCCGCGCCGCAGACCACGGCCATCGTGCGGACATTGTCCCAGCTCATGCCGGAGAAGGAGCCTAGGGACCACTCGTGCAGGTTGACAATGTTGCTGTCGTCGGCAAACGTGACGAGAAAGTCCGTCAGCGCGGAGCAGATATAGCCGATCATCACGCCGCAGACGACGAGCAGGCTCATCCGGCGGACGCGCCGCGAGATGAGCAGGACAAAGCCCATTGAGAGCATCGCGCCGACAAAGGCCGCTGCGATCAGCGCGGCGGAGGACGACGTGACGCCCCGGCTGAGCAGCAGGATCATCGTGACCGCGACCGTGAACTTGGCCCCGGACGAGATGCCGAGGACGAAGGGCCCGGCGATCGGATTGTGGAAAAACGTCTGCAGCAGGAAGCCCGAGACGGAGAGGGCGCCGCCGAGAATCATCGCCGCAAGCAAGCGGGTCAGGCGGATCTTCAGCAGGATGCGGCGCTGCGTGAGGTCGCCGCCGCCGTGGAGAATCGCCCATATTTCAGACGCGGGGAGCCGGACGCTGCCCGCGAGAAGATTCCAGATCAAAAAGGTAACAAGCAGGACGAGGAGCAGCAGGAAACCGCCCCATCTGCGAAGTTTGCGGGTATGTTCCATGCTGCTCCTCCTGTTATGATAATTTTTTTAGGAACCGGAGATCGGCGGCGTCCGGGTTGTTCAAAACGGCGTGGACGTCGAGGATCATGTCGCCGAGGGCGAGCGATTCCTGATAGAAGTTTTTCGTGATACACCAGACATTGCCGGTCTGGACGGCTTTAAAATCCGCAAACAGCGGACTTTTGGCGAGCAGCTCATCGATGGAGGTGATCTCGCCGTCGATGGTGCTGTTGTAGATGAGGACGTCGGCGTCCAGGGCGGTGTCGTAAAAAGACTCCATCTGGATGGTCATTGTGGACAGGGCGTTTTCCTCGCCGCTCTCGTCGAACGAGACATACTCGCCGCCCGCCATACGGATGGCCTTGGCGATATAGTCGCCGGATTTGCGGACATTGACTGCGCCGGACGTCGTGACATAGAAGAAGGCGACGGTTTTCCCCGTCGGCTCCTGGTCGAGGACGGGCGTAAGTGCGGCGATGAGCTCATCATAATATGCGCAGGCCGCGTCCTCTCTGCCGAGCAGGGCGGCATAGAGCTTCAGCCACTCCATGCGGCCCAGCGGCTCCGGCTCGTAGCTTGAGCGCTCGATGAGCACGGGGATGCCGATGCGCTCGAGCTGCTCGATGACCTCGGGCGTATGGTAGATCATCGTGTTCTCGATGGCAAGGTCGCAGCCCGCAGCGAGAATCGTCTCATAGTCCGGGGCGGAATATTTGCCCGCGTAGACCATCGTCCCGGCCTGCATCGCGGCCTTGGCCTCGTCGATATACCAATCCGCCTCCTTCTGGCCGCTGAGGGCGATGGCGTCAATGGCATCCAGCTGCCGGAAATAGTCCATCGCAGCGGTCGCGACCAGATAAATGTGCGAAAGGGGCCGGGTCAGGACGGTCACATCCGCGGGGACGCCGTCCGGCACGGGCGCGTCCCCGGCGACGACGAGGAATGTTTGATCGTCGCCGATCGTGAGGCGCGTATAGTCCTCGCCCGCGTAGGAAACAGAAAACTGCGTGGCGTATTGAAGCGGGAGCGTCCGGTCAAACGTCAGGTCGTCCCACGAAACCGCGCTTGCCGGCTCGCTCTGCGCCGGTTCCGGCGCGGCGGTCTCCTGCTGCGGCGCGGCGCAGGCCGCGAAGGCCAGCAGCAGCGCGGCGAGGAGCGCTATAAAGAGCTTCTTCATTCGGCAGCGGTCAGCGTCGCAGAATCGAAGTTCAGCGTGTACTCGATCTCATGCGGGGTGCTCATCGCGGTAGTGTCGCCGATGACCGTGAGCTCGGTGTCAAAGGCCGCGACGGGGATCTCAAATGTGGAGCCAGGCTCGGTCGTGAGGACGTCATAGCGTTCTCCGTCCACGAGCATGTAGTCATATTTGCTGCTGCTCCAGACGACGGTAGCCACGGCCTTGCCGTCCGCGACGGTCAGCGTGCAGGGAGACTGGATATAAGCCTTGCCGGAGCCGCCTGCGAAGGTCAGCTCGGCGGTGTAGGTGCCGTCGGCCAGGGCGAGATCGTCGACGGTCTTGCCGGATTCCTCGACGGGAACGGGGTTGGAGACGGAGACCTTGTGGTCGTACCACGTGCCCTTCTTGCCGATGAGCGCGAGGTCAAATTCCTCGTCCAGCGCAGGCACCGGGATGTCGAAGCCATAGACCTCCTCCGAGAGGCCGTCGGAATAGGTGACGGTGTCGGTGGTGGGCTGAAGCAGCTCCGCACCTTCCTTCTGTGCGTCCTCGGCCGTGCCGGGGAACAGATTGAGAATGCTGGTGGAGGCCAGGCTGACATGGATGGTCATCGCCCCATCCTTCACAACCAGCGTCCCCTTGCCGTCGCAGGCTTCGTTGGCGTGGAACATGGAGCTGTCGGTGTTGAACTCGGCCGTGTAGACGCCGTCGGGCAGGGCCGGTTCGGCGGGCTGTTCGGACTCGGCAGGCGTTTTTTCCTCGGTGGGCGCGGTTTCCGTGGTTTCGGGGGTCGGGGTCTGTTCCGGGGTCTCGGCGGCGTCAGAGGCGCTGGACTCTGTGGGTTTGGTCTCCGCCGGCTTGGCCGCGCAGGCGGTCAGCAGCGCGAGCAGCATCAGCGCAGCGAGCGCAAGGGCGATGGTCTTTTTCATGATGGTTCCTCCTGAATGGCGCTTGGCTCCGGGGCAGGTCTTCCCCACCCCGGAGCTCAGTTTAAGTCAAATTAGGCGTTCAGCGAGTCGATCACAGCCTTGGTGTGGGCAACGTAGAGCGCCTGCACATCGGCGATCTCGCCGAGGCCGTGGATCTGGCAGTCGACGGTGAAGCCAGCGGCTTCGAACATGGTCTTCCAGGAATCTTCCTCGGAACCGGCCATATCGTTGTTGGCGTGGTCACCGGCGACGACCATCAGCGGGCGCAGGACGACGTTGGTGTAGCCGGCAGCCTTGACAGCTTCGATGACGGCTTCGCAGGCAGTCTCCTCCGGCTCGCCCTCGACGGTGCCGATGAAGACGTTCTCATAACCGAGCTGCTGCATCTGGGTCTGCATCTGGCTGTAGGTGACCTTGGCGACGTGCGCGGTGCCGTGACCCATGAACACGAACGCGGTACCGGCGTCCTTGGCGGCATCAAGGCTCTCGAAGCCGGAATCGGCAACAGCCGCAGCGGTGATGGCCTTGGCAACGGCTTCCTTGTCGGCATTGATGACGGTAGCGTCGGAGCCGACTTCGCCAAGCAGCGGCTCGGCAATGGAGACGGATTCAAACTTGTCCTTATACTGCTCGATGGCTTCGCACATCTCGTCATACTCTGCGCCATGCATCAGGTGCGTCGGCTGGACAACGAGGTTTTTGACGCCGTTGGCGACAGCGCGCTCAAGCGCCTGCTGCATATTATCGATCTTCTCGCCGTCACGCGCCTGAACATGGTTGATGATGATCTGCGCGGTGAAGGCGCGGCGGACGGACCAGTCGGGATACGCGGCCTGCAGGGCGTCTTCGATGCCCTTGATGTCGGCAACACGGCTGTCATTGTAGGACGTGCCGAAGGAGACAACGAGCAGCTCGTTCTCGCCGATCTCATCCTGATTGCGCGCATCGTCGAGCGAAGCGTCGCCGGTATCAAGGCCGAAGTAGTCGGGGCTGGCCTCGTCGCCTTCGACAAGCTCCTTCTGCGCGTCGGTCAGGGCGTCCCAGGCGGCCTTGGCCGCTTCGCACTGGGCGTCGGTGTCATCGGTGCGCTCCTGCACATAGATGGCGTCGATCATGGCAGCGACCTCATCGGCAGCAGCCTGATCCAGCTCTTCCTGAGACGGTTGCGGCTCTTCTTCCGGGGTTTCTTCTTCGGGGGTGGTCTCTTCGGGGGTAGTGGTCTGTTCGGTTTCTGTGGGGTCTACGGTGGGGGTCTCGTCCGCGCTGCTCTTGCAGGCGGAGAGGAGGCTCAGCAGCATCACAGCTGCGAGCACGAGCGCGAGGGTCTTTTTCATGTGAGGTCTACCTCTTTTCTAAAATGTTCTGAAAAATATAAAAACAGCTGCGTTGCCGCAGCCGCTCTCCCTTTCCGTATCGAATGTTGTCTTCCAAAGCGGAAGACCATACAAACTTGCAGGAAGATCGACCCGTGTGCAGCGGATCCGAGATTCCACGCCAAGGCAGGTCTCCTGACTTCGTTCTTCGCGGCTCTGCCCTTCCCGGTTTCCCAGTGGTAAGGACGCACACACCGGCCATCTGGCCGGTCCGGCACTTCCTTTGCAGCTCCGCTCCCGTACACAGTGACTGCATCGTTCCGGATTCACACCGGATTCCCTTTTCACCCGCCTTGCGGTGGACACCTTGGCGCTACAATTTTATATTGTTTCAGACAGCCCACATTATAACACACATCGGAAAAGAGTCAACCGGAGAAATCGACAGTTTTCCCCGGTCGGCAGCCGCATTTCCCGGCGAGAATGCCCGAAAACGGGAAAGTGCCCGGCGGACACAGGGTCCGCCGGGCGCTTTGGGAGTTCCGCAAGAGATTACTGCATAAACGTGCCCGCGATCATCTGGTCGATGTAGGCGAGGTACTTCTCCTGCACGTCGGCGGGAACAAGATCGCTCAGCGCGCCGGCGGAGAGGGTGTTGTTCTGCAGCGTGCCGTAGAGCGTCGCGCCGCCGAAGGTGCCGTCGATGACAGCCTGCATGGAGGCGACGATCATGGCGGAGTTGTCGGTGACCTGAGAGCAGATGATGCACTCGTTCTGGCCGAGGATGTCGGCAGGCTGGCCAATGTCGTAGATCTTGACTTCGCCCGCGGCGGCGTTGGCCGCGTCGATGGCCTCGCGCGCGCCGGAGTCGACGGCGGAAGCGTCGCCGAAGAAGACGTCAGCGCCCTGGGCGATCAGCTCAGTGGCAAATTCCTTGCCCTTCGGGGCGTCGGAGAAGGAGTTGGCATAGGGGACGTTGAGCAGCTCGACGGTCTTGCCTTCCTGCTCGGCGACGTACTTGGCCGCCTCTTCAAAGCCCGCGATCTTGCCCTTGGTGGTGTCGAGCTCCATGCCGCCGATGAAGCCGAGCTTGCCGCTCTCGGTCATAAGGCCGGCGAGGGCGCCCGCGATCCAGCCGATCTGCTGCGCATTCGGGAGCAGGGAGGAGACGTTGCCGTTGACGGCCTTGGCGGGGGTGCCTTCCGCGCCGTTCAGCAGGGCGAAGGCCACGTCGGGATATTCCTCAGCCGCCTGCAGGACGGCGTCGGTGTACTGGTTGCCGGGGGCGTAGATCATGTCGTAGCCGAGGGTGCAGTAGGCGACGATGGAATCATAGTAGGCGTCCTGCGAGATAGAGTCGGTGACCTCGGTCTCCCAGCCCATCTTTTCGGCCGCGGCGATCATGGCGTTGTAGCAGGCCGCGCCCCAGCCGCCGTCGTTGATGCTGGAGTCGCAGATCATGGCGACCTTGTAGGCAGAGCCGTCGGCCTTCATGACTGGGACAATCTCATCGGTGACGACAGGTTCGTCGGTCGTATCGGCAGGCTCGGCGGTGTCAGCCGGTTCGGTGGTGTCGGCGGTGTCAGCCGGTTCGGCGGCGGTGTCGGTCGTGTCGGTCTTGCTGGTGTCGTCCGCAGGAGCCGCGGTGTCGGTCTTCGCAGTACCGGCACACGCCGCCAGCGACAGGAGCATGACAAGCGCCAGAAGCATTGCAATGATCTTTTTCATTTTTTGTCCTCCATAGAATATTAGGATTCGGCAGCAGCGCACAATGCGGTGCTGCCATAAGTTTATAACAACGCCGAAGCGTTATTACCGGTTTACCGCTGTTCGCGGCGGTAGGGCTTGCCGTTGGCCTTGGGTCCGGCCTGGCGGGCGCCGATGAGCGTGAGGACGACGACCGTCGCCACGTAGGGGATCATCTGGAAGAACTGATACGGGATGGCGATGCCGGAGACCTGGAGGCGGATCTGGAGCGCGTCGCAGAAGCCGAAGAACAGGCAGGCCAGCAGGATGCCGCCCGCGTTCCAGCGGCCGAAGATGACGGCGGCCAGCGCGATGAAGCCGCGCCCGGCGACGATACCATCGGTATAGGTGCTGGAATAGCAGGTGGTGAGGTACGCGCCGCCGATGCCGGACAGGGCGCCGCAGATCACGCAGGCGAGGTACTTCACGCCGACGACCGGGATGCCGAGCGTGGCGGCGGCCTGCGGATGCTCGCCGACGGCCTTATAGCTCAGGCCCGCGCGGGTCTTGCCGAAGAAGATGGCCGTGAAGAGGACGAGCAGGAACGTGAGATAGACCATCGGGCTCTGGTCGAAGAGCAGCGGCCCGAGCACCGGGATGTCCTTCAGGCCGGGGATGGCGACGGAGGACATGGTGGTGATCTGCTTGAGGTCGGACCCGGTGCCGAAGTAGACGCGGTAGATGAAGGACGCGAGCGCCGGGGCGAAGATGTTGACGGCCATGCCGTAGACGGTATGGTCGGCGCAGAGCGTGACCGTGGAGAACGCGTAGATCATGTTGACGATCACGCCCGCAAGCGCGCCGCAGAGCAGGCCCAGCCAGTTCGATCCCGTGACATAGCAGACGAGGAAGCCGACGAGCGCGCCGATAGAGGCGAGGCCCTCGAGGCCGATGTTGACCATGCCCGCGCGCTGGCCGTAGAGCTCAGCCAGGGAGATGAGCAGCACGGGGATGGCGAGACGGACCGTTGCAAGAAGGAGGCTCGAGATCCAATCCATTACGCTTCACCCGCCTTTCTGCCGTGGAAGACGCGGCTGCGCCACGCCTGGAATTCCGGGAGCTTGGTCAGCGCCATGCCAGCGACGGAGAAGACGATGACAAGCGCCTGAATGATGTCGGACACGCTGGTGGGCACGCCGGTAGCGGCCTGCATGGTGGTGGAGCCGACGCGGAGCACCGCGAAAAACAGCGCGACGACCATCGTCGCGATCGGGTGCAGCTGGCCGATGAGGGCCATCGCCACGCCGTCGAAGCCGTAGCCCGCGCCGTAGCCATTGATGAGGCGGAACTGCGTGCCGAGCAGCTCCGCGCCGCCGCCGAGACCGGCGATCGCGCCGGAGACAATGAAGCTGGCGAGCATATAGCGCTTGACGGGAATGCCGTTGAAGCGGCTGGCCGTGAGGTTGCAGCCGACGGCGCGCAGGCGGAAGCCCGCGCTCGTCCAGAACAGGACGTAATAGAGGATCAGGCCGACCGCGACCGCGATCACAAAGCCCCAAGTGAAGCGCATCCCGGTGATGATGCGCGGAAGATGCACCTCATCGGCGATGGCGGGCGTCTGCGGGACGGAGGCATCGCGGATCCAGCTGGTGTAGATGACGCCCATGAAGAGCGTGGCGACATAGTTGAGCATGATGGAGATGATCATCTCGTTCTGCCCGCGGCCGATTTTCAGCACGCCGGGAATCATGCCCCAGAAGCCGCCGGCCACCGCGCCGGCCAGCAGCGCGAGCAGCACGCCGGCAAAGCCGGTCAGGCCGGTGAAATAGCAGGTCAGGAACGCGGCGATGGAGCCCATCAGGAACTGCCCCTCGCCGCCGAGGTTGAACACGCCGCACTTATACGCGAAGCAGGCGCAGAGGGCCGTGAAGATCAGGGGCGTGGCTTTGGTGAGCGTGGTACCGATGCCGGCCTTGGAGCCGAACGCGCCCTGGAACAGGAACTTCACGGCAAGGAACGGGTTCGCGCCGAGGGCAGCCATGATGATACCACCGATCAGGAACGCGAGCAGAACGGACAGCAGCGGCACAAGGAACGCGCCGAACGCTTTTTTCACTTTTCCCATACCTCTCCCCCTCACTTACCGGTCATAGCCAGGCTGATCTCGTTGATCGGCGGCTTGCTGCCGGAGAATTCGCCCATGATGCGGCCTTCGAAGCAGACGACGATCCGGTCGGACATCTCGAGGATCTCGTCAAAGTCGGCGCTGATGAGCAGAATGCCGACGCCGCGGGCGCGGGCGGCGATCATCTGGTCGTGGACAAAGCTGGTCGCGCCGATGTCGAGGCCGCGCGTAGGATGCGCCATGACGAGGACGGACGGGCCGCTCTCGAGCTCGCGGGCGATGATGACCTTCTGCTGGTTGCCGCCGGACAGCTCGCGCACGCTCTGGCTGTCAGAGGTGGCGCGGACATCATATTTTTCCATCATGGACTGCGCATAGGCGTGGATGGCGCGCTTGTTCAGGCGCAAACCATGACCGTGGCTGAAGCGCGGATCGTCGGTGTCCTTGAGGACAAGATTCTCCGCGATCGACATATCGCCGATCAGGCCCTGCAGGTTGCGGTCCTCGGGGACGTGGCTGACGCCGTGCTCGATGAAGCCGTTCGGGTCGAAGACGGCGACGCGGTCACCCTTGAGCTGGACCGTGCCGCTCTCCGGGGCGATGACGCCGGTGATGAGCTGGGCCAGCTGGGTCTGGCCGTTGCCGTCGACACCCGCAACGCCGACGATCTCTCCGGCGTGGATGCGGAGCGACAGATCGGCGAGGCCGCTGTGCTTGCTCTCCTTGTTATAGTCCACATGGTCGAGCTCCGCGACGATCTCATGGCCGGAGGCGTCGACCTTTTCATAGTGTGACTCGGTCAGCTCTTTGCCAATCATCATGCCGGCGAGCTTCTGGCCGTCGGTCTCGGCGCGGTCGACCGTGCCGACGACCTTGCCGAGGCGGAGAATGGTGATGCGGTCGGAGATGCGGAGCACCTCGCGCATTTTATGACTGATGAAGATGATGGATTTGCCCTCGCCGACAAGCTTCTGCATGATGGCGAACAGGCCCTCGACCTCGATGTCGGTCAGGGCGGCGGAGGGCTCGTCAAGGATCAGCAACTCGGCCCCGTGGTAGAGGGCCTTGAGGATCTCGGTGCGCTGCTGTTCGCCGACGGAGATCTCCGTGATGAGCTTGTCGAGCTGGACGTCGAGGCCGTATTTTTCCGAAAGCGCCTCGATCTCCTTTCTACGGGCCGCGCGGTCGATAAATAGGCCCTTGGCGTGTTTGTCGCCGAGGATGATGTTGTCAAAGACGGTCATCGCCTCGACGAGCATGAAGTGCTGATGCACCATGCCGATGCCAAGCTTGACCGCCTGGCTCGGCGATTCGATGCGGACCTCCTGCCCGTTCAGAAAGATCTTGCCCTCAGTGGGCTGGTAGAGGCCGATGAGGATATTCATGAGCGTCGATTTCCCCGCGCCATTCTCTCCGAGGAGCGTATGTACCTCGCCCTTGGCGACGGAGAAATTGATGTCCTGATTGGCGTAAAAGTTGCCGAACCGTTTGCTGATGTGCTCCATGCGCAGCAATTCACTCAATCCCGGCTTCCTCCTTTTTTCTCTTGATATTCCGAGTATATCACGTGCCTGGGTGGATGAAAAGAAATTTTGTTCCGGTTTTCCTTTTTTCTCCGTTTTGCCGAAAATATGTCCAGATATTGGGGCGCATTTTCGGGATTTACCAAATTTTGCAGGCCGGAGCGGCCCATCGCACAAAAGCAGGATAAAAAATTGCAGGCAGGAGCCGCCTCCAAAGCCCGCGGCATGTAAAAAACCAGCTGCCCAAACGGACAGCCGGAAATGGTTTTGCGCTGTTTTTGATCTACCCATATATGTCATGAAATCTCACATGTTCTGCGCCGATTTCTTTGACGATCCTGTCGTGAAGTCTGCGGAAGCCGTCCGGATCCCACGTTTTGCCTGTGCGTGGAGATGGGAACAAATACGGATTCGCAGGGTGACGTTCATGTTCTTCCGCGAGAAGCTTTGCCGTATCCTCAGGGAGAAGAACCGTTCGGATGGAATTTGGCGTTTTTGGCGTGCTGATGACCAGTTTCCCATCCTGCCGCGCGACGCTTTTGTTGATCGAGAGTGTACGGTTTTGAACACCCAAGTCCTCCCACCGTAAGGCCAGCAGTTCGCCGCGGCGTAAACCTGTGGTCAGTTCCAGATACATCGGCGCGAGAATCCCATGCTCTTTCGCCGCACTCAAATATGGGCTGATCAACGCTTCAGGCAGGATATTCATTTCCTTGCGTGTATTTTTCGGAATTTTGCATTTCTTCGCTGGATTCACAAGAATCAGCTTCTCCTCCACCGCATATTCTAATTCCTTATTCAACACCACGTGTACGCATTGCACCATGCGTGGGCTGAGTCCATGTTCTCTCAATTCCGGCTGGTTTTTCTTCTGCACACGGCCGCTTTTGAGCAGCTCATTGTAAAATTGCTGGATTTGCAGCATCGTCAGCTTTTCCAGCTTCACACTGCCAAGCTTTGGAATGATGTGGTGATCAATCGCGTTATGGTAAAACTCCCGTGTTGAGTACCGTACCTGTGGTTCGACGTAAACGGAGTACCACAGCTTCAGCCACTGTTCGAATGTATAACTGCCAGCCTTCACAGGATCGAGTTTTTTGCTGTCCTCAATCGCGGCCCGCAATTTATCTTTGACTTCTGCTTGCGTCCTTCCAAGCACATTTTTCGTGATGGCTTTTCCTTTTGCATCGTATCCAGCGGTATATCGGCCTTCCCACCGACCATCTTTGCGTTTGCGGATGCTGCCTTCGCCGTTGGCTCGTCGTTTCGGCATCGTGTCTACCTCCTTCTCATTTTGTCAGCACACACGATTACCACAAGCACAGCCGAATAGCAAGTCCAATTCCCCGCCACGCGCATTTTTGCTCCTCACACTGCTCCCCCATTCTGGGAATCAAAATTGGTTTTGAATAGCCAAAAAGAATTACCCAATCGAAGTTTTTCATCCTATTTTCTTCACGCCGCCACGGTGGACGGACGCGGCGTTTGCGTAATGTAGACCTGCGCGCGGATGCGCGGTCGGCCCATAAAACCGCACACATCGGCACAACGCGCCCCACGCCGCGGAGCAAACGGCTGCGCCGATGTGCGTTTCCGACTTGTGCCATAGTTCAACCGTTAGTCCTCCGTCCACAGGCGGCATTGGGGTCAGGGTTCTCCCTGCAAGCTGCGTTTTGGTACCAAAACGCGATGCTTGCGCTTTTCTTGCGCAGCAGGAAAAGCCTAAAACGCAGCCTAATCCGCATTCTCTCAAGAAAGAAATTTCAATTATTTGTTCCGCGCGACACATGAAACCTAGAATTTCTGCACCTCAGATTCCGTAGTCGCTACATTAGTCGCTATGCCGGTTCGAAATTTGATTTTTTGCCTTTTGCAGTCGCTACAATAGTCGCTACGGCAGCGATTTAGGCGGCATTGCCCGGCAGCAGGAGACTTCTGGCAGCAGTTTTCGTTTCATTTGCTTTTTCCACGCGCAGGTTTTCGCCGCCAAACAGAATCGGGGCGCAGATTTCCAAAATTCTGTCATAGATGCGGGCGTGCGCAAGGTCGTCTGGGTGTTTGAGTGCATCCAGCGTCAGATTTGTTGTGACAATCAGCGGCTTTCGGCTTCGGTATCTGGCGTCGATCACGGCGAAGACTTGTTCCAATGCATATTCTGTTCCTCGCTCTGCACCAAGATCATCCAAAATCAGAAGATCATAGTCATTCAGACTGGCAAGAAAGTCAGCACGATCAGAGCTGAACAGTCCCGTCATACGATTCAAAATCGTCGGGAAATTTGTCATCAGAACCGGCACGTCCTGCTCCAGCAGCGCGTTTGCAATGCACCCGGCAAGAAAGGATTTCCCGGTTCCCACATCGCCAAACAGGAGCAGTCCAATATTTTTCCGTGCCGCATCCTCCCAATGTTCCACATAGCGCTTGGCTTTGGCAGTCAGCTCTGGCGTTTTTCCGTTATCGTTGGCAAACGTGCAATCGTAGAGGCGGCGATCCTGTAACCCATGTGCTTTTCGCCGCTGAATGCGTTCCAGACGCTCCCGTTTTTCTTCTGCTACTTTACGCTGTTTTTCCGCAGCACTCTGGCAGGGGCACAGGCAGCGTGGTCGGAGAAAACCTGTCCCGCCGGGAGCAGGAATGACCGTTTGCCGCAAGCCATGACAGGTCTTGCAGTGCAGCAATCCATCAGCGGGATCGAGATACTCATCATCTCGCTGTATCTGCGCAGCTGCATTTGCCGTCAAAAACGCATGGACTTCTTCTGTAATTGGCATCATACGACATCTTCCTCCGTTACTTCGTAAGTTCGGATATTTGTCCGCGCGCACTTCTGTTCTCTAATCTCTTTATCTCTATTCTCTGGTGGACAAATGTCCGCTTTTGCGTTAGACAGGAGCTTCTGCGCTTGTAAACGCAGCCGTTCCCGGCGTTTTCGCTCCGCTTCGGTGGAGGATCGACCGACCAGCAGCTGAATATCCGGCATATAGTACGCACCATCGGTCAGCAGCTCGACAAAACCGAGTTTTAGGAAGATTTGCAGCGCGCGTTCTACGGTGCCGATCTGATGGCGGGTAAACGTTGCAATGGTCTGCGGCGTGTGCGGCAGATTTTCATGTAACAGGAGAATCCCATTGTGCTTGAGTGACATCAGATACATCTTGAGCAGCAAATTGGAATACAGAATTCCGTCCGGCATCGTTTCCAGAACTACTATCCGCTCACTGGTGAAGAAATTTTCCTTGAGCTTCATGTAGTATTTTCTGACATAAACACTCCATTCTTTTGAAATTGTTTCCGCCGTATTTGCAGCTCGCGCCCCGGCGATGGGGAACAGCGCGGACAGAGCTTGGCAGCTCTCACAGCTCGTGGAAGGGGTCTTGACTGCTTGCAACCCCAGCCACGTCAGCCTGTCTTGCGTCGAAACAAACTGCGGTGTTGTCCGCGTTGCTGGTTATTCAGTTGTTTGGGATTTGAGTTTCCCACCCCCATATTTCTCCTAAAGAGTACCAAAAGGAGCGCTGCGGCCATTTCTCGGTCGCAGCGCTCCTTCATTATTTTTCATGGTGCGCTTCGGAATATTCTGTTGTCGGCAGATTTCTCTGCTGTGTTTCCTAAGATATCATCCGATTTTATTCTTGTCAATATCGCATTTGAGTTTTTTGAGGCTGAAGTAAATCGATAACTATTCCACAATCGACAGCTTGTGGCAATGCCCTTCTCCGAGCACAGCTTCAACGCCCGTCTTGAAGCGCTCAAACTTGTCATTCGGGACGAACGCCAGTGCCGTTCCTGCGAAGCCGCCGCCATGGATACGCACCGCGCCCTCCCCCGCAAGAAGCTGCTGGCAGAGCGCGATGGTGAACGCCATATCCTGCTTTTCGATGTAGCCGGCGGGGATCACGTTTTGCAGCAGCGTCCACGACGCCATGCCGGACTCATTGACGTAGCGCAGAAAGGCATCGAAATGATCGTTTTTCAGCGCGCGGACCTGCATCTGCACACGGCGGTTCTCGTTGAAAAAGTGGA
>USDP01000004.1 GCA_900553545.1 uncultured Eubacteriales bacterium
TTTGGAAAATATCGTGTATCTGGAACTGCTGCGCCGAGGCTATGAAGTGACTGTCGGCAGAACGGGCGATAAGGAAATTGATTTTGTATGCGACAAGCGCGGCGAAAAGCTGTACGTTCAGGTGTGCTATCTGCTCGCCTCCGACGAAACGGTCAACCGTGAGTTCGGCGCGTATGACAGCATCCGCGACAACTTCCCCAAGTACGTTGTTTCCCTTGATGAGTTCGACATGAGCCGAAACGGGATCAAGCACCGGAATATCCGTGATTTCCTCCTTGCTGAGGAATGGAACTGAACACGAAGCCCAGCATCACGCCAAACGGCGCGATGCTGGGCTTCTTTTTTGTCATGCTTCGGGGCTTTTTTTGAGGATAAAACCGCCTGTGTGCTGTTTACTTTTCTTTGTTTTATTGACACGCCGCCCTCTGCCCATCATGGCAACTGTACATCCTCGGAACAAAAAATGAACACTTTCTCTGTATAGGGAGAAAGCCAGAGAGGAAAAAGAGGGTGAGCGCAGGCTGTGGGAACGGTGCGTAAACCGCTTGCGGTTTTCCACGGTTTCCATAGCCGCAGCGAGGGAGAAAAGGGAGAGGCGGCTTTCTCGTTCAGGCGGCTTGCCGCCGCTCTTTTGCTCTCCCTTTTCTCTCTGAATATCAGGGATTATTCTGCATCATTGCTCGGTGTAACAGGGCGAAAGTCCTCCTGAACACCCTCATTAAGGTCAAAGCACGTGGTTTTTGCATCGGCAACCCAGAACCCTCGCACCCTGTAACGCTTGCCGGGAATCCAGTCCTCGCCGGTGACAGCGCGAAGCGGGTCAAGCAGATTCTTGTTGGAGATCGTAACAACACCTTTCTGTTCGCCTCTCGGCTTGGAGAACTTGAATCCCTTCGGTTCGTTGCTCTTGCAGGAACGGATCGCCAATACCCTCGCTTTCACATCCAGCAGACACAAGATAAAGGCAGGATAGCGGGGGGTGCGTCAAAGATAGGGCGAACGGCGTTGCAGGCAATAAAGGTCTTGCCGCCGCCCGTCGGCACCTTGAAGCAAAGGTTCGGGACACCGGGTATCGCGTTTTGGTATCGCCCTAAAGCCGGGGCTGATTTCTCCTGCTAAAACAGGCGAAACGCCGCTGCGTCACTCTTTGTTTCGTTCAGCAGTTTCAGATAGCGGGTCAGATCCGCTATGACCTTTTTCTGATAAGATTTCAGTTCCATACAGCGAACACCCCCTTACAATCTGCTAATATCGCGCGGAATTTTTTTGAATGTGACGCCCATTTTTGACAACTTGTCCTCGCTGATGGAACAGCGGTCGGCATAGATCACCGTTCCATCGGCTTTTTTCGTAATGGTGGAGAGGAACGCATAGTCCAGCACCGTCACGCGCTGCGGCTCGTAGTAGAAGTAATAGCCCGTGCTGTTGTGCTTGCCAAGGTAATACGGATTGCCGCCGCTGGGCGGGGCGTAGGGCTGCTTGGTTTCCATGAACCAGATGTATTCGCGGATTTTCCCCGGAGCAACCGCTTCATTCAGGCAATCGCCCACAAGCAGCGGCTCACCCAAATCATAGAAGCTGAAATTGCCGCCCGTGCCCTCCACGGCGTTCTTGCCCTCGCCGTAGCCACGGATCACGCGCTTGACGCGCTCGGCGGTGATGCTGTCGGCGTAGTCCATCATCTCAACGAGGATGAACTTGCGGTGTCCGCCGTCCGCCTTGTTCATGTTCAGGACAGCATGGGCGGTGGTGCCGGAACCGGCGAAAGAATCTAAAATGATGCTGTCTTTGTTTGAAGCAATTTCAAGCATCCTCTCAACAAGTCCGACAGGTTTTGGCGTATCATACGGTGGAATTCTTTCTGAATACTTCCCTCGTTGTTGGGCTTCTTTACTTCGAGGAATCCAAGGGGAATACCATTGACAAGAACGGTAATATCCGGGCGGAACGGCCCCTTTGCTTCTGGGCCGAAGGTCAGCTCATCAACGATGGCAAAATCGTTATCTGCGGGACGGTCAAAGTCAATGAGCTTGATGTCTGCGGTCTGGTCCAGCAAACGGCTCAGAAACTCTTTTCCCATATCATTGTTCTTGATGGTGTTATGGATTTCCTCAATCGTTGCAAAAGCTGCTTGACAGTCAGGTTCTTATCACTGTTGATTCGCTGGATTGCAGGGACAAAACGGTTGAGAAAGATTCTGGTTTCGGGGTGGATATCCGCATCCTTCAAAGACTGGTACTCATAACCTAGCCGCATAAACTGAACCGTAGCCGGGAATTTTACCCGCATATCTTCATTTCAAGGAACTCTCATTTTCCGTTTTCGCTCCCTTCACTTTTCTGCTTTCTTGGACGCTTTGGATATTCAACAAACCGCTTATCATCTGGGAATGGGGTTCCCGCTGGAATAAGCCACACCTTTCCTTTGCGAACGGCTCCGGGGAACCGACCCTCAGAGCATAGAACTCGGATACGGGGAGGACTTTTCTTTACGATCTCCGCATATTCGGAAATTGTAAGATATTTTGCTTCACTACTTTGTGCTTTTGCTTTCTTAGCAGAAGATACTTTCTCTACCACAGGAGCAAAGACATTTGGCGTGTAAATATGAAGTACGAGGTCATCGTCAATATAGGCTCTTGTTTTCCCCGGATAGTCCTCCATCTCGGTGCTTTTTTCATGGTTTCTACAACCATTCTCTTGAACTCCGGCGTATATCGTTTGTTTGGTACTCCTTTTGGCATAGCAAAACACCCCACTTGTTAAATAGTATATCATACTGTCTAACAAATGGGGTGCAGTTCATTCGGCGGTTTTACTTTTTCTTCGATATATCAAAAATGATATTTGAAATAATAACTTTTATATCGATAAATTATTATCTGATAAAAATTCGATTTTCTCAAAGAAATAAAGAAAAGACTTGATTTTTGCAAAGAATATGTTATGCTATAAATGAAATGAAGAACACGAAAAACAGCATATCACCGACGGACAGGGGAGAGCGGACGATGCGGAGCAGACGAAAAATGGCGGTTTGTGGCCTGACGTTGCTCCTGTTTTTTACCCTTTGCGGCTGCGGCGCACAGCGGCAGGCCGGCGAATGGTTCGCGATGGACACGGTTATGACCGCGGCGGTCTATGGCAGCGCGGACGCGCTGGATGCCGTGGAGGCGGAAACGTACCGGCTCGACGCGCTGCTCGCAGCACAGAAGGATGACAGCGAGATCGCGGCGGTCAACGATGGGGCGGAGGTCGTCTCAGAGGAGACGGCGGCGCTGCTCCGGCGGGCGCTGGAGATCGCGGCGGAGACGAACGGGGCCTATGACCCGACGGTCTATCCGCTGATGCGGGCCTGGGGCTTCACGGATGGAAACTACCGCGTGCCAGCAGATGCGGAACTGGACGCGCTGCTGCAAACGACCGGCTGGACAGAAGTCTCCGTGGACGGGACAACGGCCTCGCTGCCGGGAGGCTTTGCGCTCGACCTCGGCGGCATCGGCAAGGGTTATGCCGCCGGGCGCTGCAAGGAGATTTTGAAAGCGCACGGCGTGACGTCCGCGCTGCTGAGCCTCGGCGGGAACGTCTCGGCGCTCGGCAGCAAGCCGGACGGCACGGCCTGGACGGTCGCGATCGAGGACCCGGACGGCGGCGATTACCTTGGAACGGTGCAGATCGCGGATCAGTGCGTGGTCACGTCGGGCGGCTATCAGCGGTATTTCGAGCAGGATGGCGTCCGCTATTGGCATATTTTAGACCCAGAGACGGGAAAACCCGCGCGAAGCGGCATGAAATCAGTGACGATCGTGTCGGCGGATGACACGCTGGCCGATGCGCTGAGCACGGCACTGTTCGTCATGGGGCCGGAGCGGGCCGCGGACTTCTGGCGGGTACACCGGGCGGAATTCGGCGCGGTGTGGCTGACGGACGACGGGCGGCTGTTTGTAACAGAGGGTCTGACGCTCACAACAGAGCGGGAATACGAGGTGGTTTCGTGAAGACGAAGCACTGGATCATGGTATTTGTGAGCCTCGCGCTCGTGCTGCTTGCAATTTTGCTGCTGCGGCCGAAGCAGAGCGGCCTCGTGGGCATCTACCGCGACGGCAGGCTGATCGAAACGGTCGATCTGACGAAAGACCGGACGATCCCGCTGGACGGCGCGGCGGGCGGCGCGACCGCCGCCGTACAGGACGGCGAGATCTACATGGAGTCGGCGGAATGCCCCGATCAGATCTGCGTGGAGCACGGGCCGCTCCGCCCCGGCGGGACGCCGATCGTCTGCCTGCCGAATCGCCTGAGCATCCAGTGGATCGAGCGGGACGCGGCGGTGGACGCCGTGTCCGGCGGGAGGTAGCGCCATGCGGAACGATGTCAGAAAGCTGACGCTCTGCGCGGTGCTGACCGCGGCGGCGCTCGTCACATTCGTCATTGAATTGCAGCTCCCGCCGCTGACGGGCATCCCCGGCATCAAACCGGGACTCGCGAATATCTTTACATTATTTGCGCTCTGCTGGCTGGGGCGTGGCTGGGCCTTTGCGCTGATGATGGTGCGCGTGGTGCTCGGCTGTTTGATTACCGGCAGAATGACGGCACTGGGCTACAGCCTCGCCGGCGGGCTGCTGGCATTTCTCGTCATGGCAGTGCTGCTGTACGTCATTTCGGAGCGGCAGCTCTGGGTGGTCAGCATGTTCGGCGCGATGGCGCATAATCTGGGGCAGATGCTCGTGGCGCGGTTCGTCGCGGGCGTCGCCGCGATCTGGTATTATCTGCCGGTGCTGCTGCTTTCGGCGCTCGTCACCGGCCTGTTCACAGGGCTTTGCGCACAGCTCGTTCTAAAGCGGCTGCGGCGCGGAGCCGGAAGGAAAGAGAAGGGGGAATCCACTTGAAAGATCTGCATGGCATCCACATTCCGGGGCACAAGAACACGTCGGCCATGAAGGCGACAAAGCTGCCGCTGCCGCAGTCGGTCGTGATCCCGATGGCGATGCACATCGGCGCGCCGGCAAAGCCGGTCGTCAAGGTCGGCGACCACGTCAAGACCGGCCAGCTCATCGGTGAGGCGGGCGGCTTCGTCTCCGCGCCGATCTACGCGAGCATCTCGGGCACGGTCAAAAAGATCGGCGACATGACGAACTCGATGGGCCGCTCGATGCAGTACGTCGAAATTGAATCCGACGGACTCGACGAGCGCTGGGAGGGGCTGCATCCGCCGAAGCTCGAGACGATGCAGGATTTCCTCGACGCCGTGCGGGCCAGCGGCCTTGTGGGCCTCGGCGGCGCGGGCTTCCCGACGGTGGTGAAGCTGACGGTCAAGAATCTCGACCAGATCCAGTGCGTCATCATCAACTGTGCCGAGTGTGAGCCGTATGTGACGAGCGACACGCGCGCGATGCTGGACTATGACTTCGACGTCATCGGCTGCAAAAGTTCCTGCACGTGCCGAAGATCGTCTTCGGCATCGAGGAAAACAAGCCCGAGTGCATCCGGCACTATCAGGCGCTCGTGGCGCAGGAGGAGAACATGGAGGTCTGCCCGCTGCCCGCGATCTACCCGCAGGGCGGCGAGAAGATCCTCATCTACCATGTGATGCATAAGGTCGTCGAGGAAGGGAAACTCCCGCTGGACGCGGGCGCGATCGTCCTCAACTGCACGACCATCTCGTCCATCGCGCGCTATTGCCGGACGGGACTGCCGCTGGTGAAAAAGTGCGTGACGGTCGACGGCTCGGCGGTGCGTGTGCCGAAGAACGTGCTCGTGCCGATCGGGATGCGGATGCGCGACGTGTTCGAGGCGTGCGGCGGCTTCAAGGAAGAGCCGGGCAAGGTCATCTACGGCGGCACGATGATGGGCATTGCGGTGCCCGATCTCGAGCAGCCGATCCTGAAGAACACGAACGCCATTCTGGCGCTGACGAAGAAGGACGCAATTCTGCCGGAGCCGACGGCCTGTATCCGCTGCGGCCGGTGCGTGGCGCACTGTCCGGCGAATCTGATGCCGCTGGAAATTGAATCGGCGTTCAAGCAGAAGAATGTGGAGCGGCTGGCGGAGCTGAAGGTCAACCTCTGCATGGAGTGCGGCTGCTGCGCGCACGGCTGCCCGGCGAGCCGTCCGCTCGTGCAGACCAATAAGCTCGCCAAGGCGCAGGTCGCGGCATGGAAGGCTGCGAAGAAGGCCGCGGACGAGGCGAAAAAGGCCGCGGAAGAGGCCAAGAAGGAGGCGGTAAAATGAGCCAGATCGTATCGGTCTCCCCGCACTGTCACGGGAAGATCACCACGCAGAGCATCATGCGCGACGTGCTCATCGCGCTGGCCCCGGCGCTCGTCGCGGGCGTGATCAACTTCGGATGGCGCGCGCTGTTGGTGACGGCGGTTTGCGCGGCGGCCTGCATGTTCTTCGAGTGGGGCTTTGAAAAGCTCTGCGGCAAGCCGAGCACCATTTCCGACCTTTCGGCGGCGGTCAGCGGTGTGCTGCTGGCGTACAATCTGCCGGTGTCCATCCCGCTGTGGCAGGCCGTGTTCGGCGCGCTGGTCGCGATGGTGGCCGTCAAGGGATTGTTCGGCGGCCTCGGTAAGAACTTTGCAAACCCGGCGATTGTGGCGAGAATTGTGCTGTTCCTCGCGTTTTCCAGCTCGATGACCGCCTGGGTCTATCCGGACGCGGTATCGAGCGCGACGCCGCTGGCCATGCTGGCCAAGGGCGAGCATGTCGACTATCTGACGCTCCTGCTCGGCCACCACGGCGGCTGCATCGGCGAGACGTGCGCGCTTGCATTGCTGCTCGGCTTTGCGTATCTGCTCATTCGCCGCGTCGTCACGTGGCAGACGCCGGTCTGCTTCGTCGGGACGGTCTTCCTGATGAGCCTGATCCTCGGGCAGGATGCGCTGGCGCAGGTGCTCTCTGGCGGTCTGCTCCTCGGCGCGATCTTTATGGCGGCCGATTATTCCACGTCCCCCTGCACGGCCTGGGGCAAGGTGCTGTTCGGCATCGGCGCGGGACTGCTCACGGTGCTCATCCGCTTCTATGGCGCTTATGCCGAGGGCGTGTCGTTCGCGATCCTGTTCATGAACATCCTGACGCCGTATCTGACCCGATGGACGCGGACAAAGCCGCTGGGAGGTGCGAAGGCATGAAAGAGAAAAAGAATATTGTAAAATCCATTGTGGTGCTGTTCGTGATCTGTCTGGTGGTCTCGGCGGCGCTGGCCGTGGTCAATTCGTTCACGGCCCCCGTCTCCGCGGCAAATGCCACAGAGCGCGAAAACGAAGCGCGGCGGGCGGTCATTCCGGATGCGGCGGAGTTTAAGGCCGTGGGCGCGGCGCTGCCGGACGGCGTGGTGAGCGCATACGAGGGCGTGGACGCAGGCGGCGCGACGCTCGGCTACGTCTTTACCGTGGAGGGCAAGGGCTTTGACGGGACGATCAGCGTCATGTGCGCCATCGGCACGGACGGCAAGATCCTGCACGTGAATACGCTCGACGTCTCCAGCGAGACGAAGACGCTCGGTGGCAAGACCGCGAACCCCGAATACACCGATCAGTATACCGGACAGGATGCGAGTCTTGCCGGTGTGAACGCGATTTCAGGCGCGACGATCACGTCGACGGCCTATCGCGGCTGCGTGGAGACGGCGTTCGCTGCGTTTGAGACGATCAAGGAGGCGGGAAAATGACAAAACTGCAAAACCTGCTCAAGGGTCTGATTAAAGAAAACCCGGTATTCGTCCTCGTGCTCGGCACGTGCCCGACGTTGGCCATTTCGACGTCTGTCACGGCGGCCTTCGGCATGGGCATCGCGGCGACGGCGGTGCTGATTCTCTCCAATATGGCCATCTCCGCGCTGCGGAAGGTCATTCCCGACCGGGTGCGCATTCCGTGCTACATTGTGCTGATTGCGGGATTTGTGACCGTGGTCGAGCTGATCATGGAGGCGTATGCGTACAGCCTCTACCAATCTCTCGGCGTGTACCTATCTCTGATCGTCGTCAACTGTATCATCCTCGGCCGCGCGGAGATGTACGCGAACAAGCATGGCGTGCTCGATTCGGCCATCGACGGACTCGGCATGGGTCTCGGCTTCACGCTGGCCCTCTGCGCGATGGGCACGATCCGCGAGGTGCTCGGCGCGGGCACGTTCTGCGGCCATCCCGTGCCCTGGTTCAGCGAAAACCCCATCGGCATCCTGACAATGGCCCCCGGCGGATTCTTCGTGTTCGGCTGCATGATCGCCCTCATCAATAAGATCTCGAAGGGCAAGGCCATCCGTAAGAAGGAATTCGGCTGCACCGGCTGCCCCGGCTGCAATGCCGGTCAATGCGGAAAGGAGACGGCTGCGAAATGAAAACGATGCTGTTTGTCATTCTGACGGCTGCCATCACGAATAACTATGTGCTGGTGAAGTTCCTTGGCATCTGTCCGTTCCTCGGCGTGTCGAAAAAGCTCGATCAGGCGACGGGCATGAGCCTCGCGGTCATCTTCGTCGAAGTCCTCGCGACGGCGGTCACGTGGCCCATCTACCATCTGCTGCTCGCGGGCAAGATCGACTTTACGTACATGGAGACGGTCGTCTTCATCCTCGTCATCGCGGCGCTGGTGCAGCTGGTCGAGATCGTGCTCAAGCGCTACGTTCCGGCGCTTCATAAGTCGCTCGGCGTGTATCTGCCGCTCATCACGACGAACTGCGGCGTCCTCGGCGTGACGATGAACGTCATCTCCGACGGCATGGACTATCCCACCGCGCTGCTCACGGCCTTCGGCTGCGGCATCGGCTTCTTCATGGCGATGGTCATTTTTTCCGGCGTCCGCTCCCGCGTGGAGGACGCGGAGCCGCCCGCGAGCTTTGAGGGCCTGCCCATCACGCTGGTCTCGGCGGCGATCGTGTCGCTCAGCTTCTTCGGCTTCTCCGGCGTGCTCGACCGGCTGTTTGGCTAAGGAGGTGCGGATATGGAAATTTGGGTACCGATTTTAGTGGTCTGCATCATCGGCCTGATCTGCGGCGTGGGACTTTCGGTTGCGTCGAGCGTGATGGCGGTGAAGGAAGATGAGCGTTTCCCGGCAATCCGCGGCTGTCTGCCCGGCGCGAACTGTGGCGCGTGCGGCTTTACCGGCTGCGACGGCTATGCGAAGGCGCTGCTCCAGCCCGGCACAAAGACAAATCTCTGCGTCCCCGGCGGCGCGGAGGCGGCAAAAAAGCTCGCCGCCGTCCTCGGCGTGGAGGCCGAGGAGACGGTTCGGAAGGTGGCCGTCGTGAAGTGCAGCGGCACGTGCGACGTGACGCAGCCGAAGGAAGAATACCGCGGCATCCACACCTGCTCTGCCGCGAAGCTGCTCTTCGGCGGGCCCGGCAGCTGCACCTACGGCTGCATCGGCTACGGCGACTGCGCGGCGGTCTGTCCGCAGAAGGCAATTTCGATTGATCGCGGCGTAGCGTTCGTCGATGCTGCAAGCTGCATCGGCTGCGGACTGTGCGCGAAGCAGTGCCCGCAGGGCGTGATCGCGCTGGTGCCGGAGACGGCGAAATCCGTTGTCGCGTGCTCAAACCGCGACAAGGGCGCGATGACGCGCAAGGCGTGTTCGATCGGGTGTATCGGTTGCATGAAGTGTGCGAAAAACTGCGAAGCAGATGCGATTACCGTGAGCGGCAACCTTGCGGCGATCGACTACGCCAAGTGTACCGGCTGCGGCAAGTGCGCCGAGGTCTGCACGACCGGCTGTATCCGCCTCGTCGATCTCGCGGTGCATGCGTAAAACAAACAAAAAGGAACCTCCGATTCTCGGAGGTTCCTTTTTATTGGCTTCGGAAACCACTGGCTATGCCGGTGGAGATCCCTTGTAAAAAAGCTTTAGCTTCAGGCATCGAGCGAAGCAAGCGGGAATAACAATCCGGCAAATTCGTATGCACTTGATAAAAACGGCGAATGGCCGTTTACGGGCGGCGGAGCATTGATGCAAGTGAAAAATCATTCAGACAGATACACCCTAGATGCAGCCGGTAAAAAGCCCTTCTAGGGCTTAATCAAGCCGCTGGCTTCGCCGGAGGTTTTGAATTATGCTCTTACCGTCATAACCACATACGCTACATAGACGCAGAGCATCAACACGCCCTGCCATTTCTGGAACTTCTTGAAGATCAGCGTCGGCACCACGGCCAGCACCGTCTCAAGCGCACAGACCGGCATATCGAGATACAGCGTCTGCCGCATCGACTCCGCCGCAATCGTTAGCTTCCCGCCGATGAACGAACAGAGCGGCAGGATCACGGTCACGTCGATGATGTTCGCGCCCAGAATGTTGCCGACCGACATCGACGTCTGCTTCTTCACGATTGCCGTGATCGCTGTCACCAGCTCCGGCAGCGATGTCCCGATTGCCACCATCGTCACCGCAATCACGCGCTCCGACACGCCTAGGATCTTTGCCAGCTCCGTCCCGTTGTCGACCAGCAGTCGCGAGCCGACCACCAGACATGCTGCGCCCAGCACGAAGATGCCGACGTTTTTCCAAAGTGTCTTTTTGCTCTTGTCGACGGTCACGACCTCCGCCGCGCCGTTCCGGCTCTCTGCCTTTGCAGTGTGGATGTTTTCAATGATGTATGCGACGAACAGCAGCAGCACGATCACGGCCTCCACGACCGTCAACTGACCGTCGAGACAGAGCGCCCACAGCAGGACGACACTCCCAACCATCAGCGCGCCCTTGAACGCAAACTGCTTCCGCTGGATGACTGCCGGTAAAAACAGCAGCGATACCGCCATGATGAGGCCAATGTTTGCTGTGACGGAGCCGATTGCGTTGCCGATGGCCATGTCCGTGCTGCCCTCGGCCGCCGCCATCGTCGACACGATGATCTCCGGCAGCGTCGTCGCCACAGAGACAATCGTTGCGCCGATCAGAAATTTCGGCATGCCGGACGCCTCAGCCATCCAGGCCGCCGCATCCACGAACCAGTCGCCGCCCTTGATGATCAACACCAATCCAACCAGAAACAGGAAAATTGTCAGCGCCAAACTCATTTCAAACACTCCAAGCTTTTCAAATGTCGGCGTGAAGGGTATAAAAAAAGACCTTCTGCACGCCGCGGTGCAAAAAGTCTCGTTCCTGTGGGGTTCAGGCGCAGGCCCACCGGCAAAATACCGGGCGATTGTTGACCCTGCGATTGTAACTACTCCCTTTCAGCGAGACATAGTATACGCCTTTTTTGCCGCCGGGTCAAGCAGAATTTTGGATTTTTCAAAAAAACGAAAGATAGAGGTTGATTTTTTGCACCGGGTCTGTTATACTTATCTTACAACTGAAACGGAGGATTAGCTCAGCTGGTTAGAGCGCCTGCTTCACACGCAGGAGGTCGACGGTTCGAGTCCGCCATCGTCCACCAAAAAGCCTTGAATCCTCAATGGGTTCAAGGCTTTTTACTTCAGACATGCCTCGTAAGATCGGTGGTGCGGCTGCATGCAGAGCAGCTTGCGGAGCATGGCCGGGAGATTGAGCAGCTGAAAAAAGCGCAGTGAGGCGCACAGAGGAGGAGCCAATTATGGCAGTTAAGATCACAGCAATTCCGTGGGGATGTTCCATTTTCGGCGAAGCCGTCACGCTCCGCCGCGTCGAGAGCGACGCCCTGTCGTTTGAGGTTCTGGACTACGGCGCGACGCTCCGAAGTCTCCGCGTAAAAGACGCGCACGGCGCGTGGGTCGACGTGGTGCTCGGCTACGACAGCCTTGCGGAATACGAACAGAACGACGGCTATCTCGGCGCGGTCGTCGGCCGGGTCTGCAACCGGATCGCAGGCGCGGAATTCGAGCTGGATGGGAACCGCTATCCGCTCTATCAAAACGACGGCGTCAACCACCTGCACGGCGGCAAGCGTGGCTTTGACAAGTATGTCTGGGCCGTGGAAGAACTGCCGGACGGACTTCGCCTGACGCGCACCTCGCCCGACGGCGAGGAGGGCTATCCCGGCACGATGCGCGCTTCCGTGACCTACCGCGTGGACGGCGTATCGCTGCGGCTGGATTACGAGGCGGAAAGCGACCGGGATACGCTCTGCAATCTGACGAACCACAGCTATTTCAATCTCAACGGCGGCGGCTCTGCACTGGGTCACACGCTTCAAATTTTCGCGGACGCGGTGACGGAGCGGACACCCGGACTGATTCCAACAGGGGTGCTTGCGCCCGTGGCAGGAACGAAGTTCGACTTCTCTGCGCCAAAACCCCTGTGCCGCGATTTGCCCGGAACGGATGCGGGCAGCCTGCATACAGACGGCTATGACGACAATTTCTGCCTCTCCGGGACGGGCCTGCGTGAAGCCGCAGTCCTGACCGGCGACCGCAGCGGCATCATCATGACCGTCCTGACCACGACGCCCGGCATGCAGCTCTACACGGCGAACTTCCTTTCGCCGCGCACGGGCAAGGGCGGCGCACAGTATCAGGAGGGCGGCGCAGTCTGCCTCGAAACGCAATTTTATCCCGACGCCATCCACCATGCGAATTTCCCAAGCCCGGTGCTCCGTGCCGGGAGCGTCTATTGCGAGACCACAATATTGCGCTTCGCGTAAATACGCGCATTTCACATCTTTGATACCAAAACCACCTGAGCCGATGCCCACATCGGCTCAGGTTTGCTGTATAAAGAAGCGCCCCGGTCAATCGACCGGGGCGCTGGTGTTTTTATGAAGCTGTTTGCTTAGAACATGCCCTGCTGGTACATGGCCTCGGCGACCTTCTTGAAGCCGGCGATGTTCGCGCCCGCGACCAGGTCGTAACCCAGACCGTACTCTTCGGCGGCCTCTGCGCTGACCTTGTGGATGTTCTTCATCATCTTGTGCAGCTGCGCGTCGACTTCTTCCGCCGTCCACACGAGACGCTCGGAGTTCTGAGACATTTCGAGACCGGAAACGCCCACGCCGCCCGCGTTGACCGCCTTCGACGGAGCCACGATCATGTGCTTCTGCTCACGCAGGAAGTTCAGCGCGTCGTTCGTCGTCGGCATGTTGGCGACCTCGATGTAATACTTGACGCCAGACGCCGCAATCTTCTCCGCGGACTCCATCTTGACGTCGTTCTGCGTGGCCGCCGGCATGTAGACGTCGACGTCCTTCACGCCCCAGCACTTCTCGCCCGGAACAAATTCCACGCCGTACTTGTCGGCATAGGGCTTGCAGTGCATCGGGTCCTTCGCGCGCATCTCGAGGATGTAGTCGAGCTTTTCGCCGACAACGCCATCCGGATCATGGATGTAGCCGTCCGGGCCGGCAAAGTATGTAACCTTCGCGCCGAGTTCGGCGGCCTTCTTCATGATGCCCCAGCCGACGTTGCCATAGCCGGAGATCGCGATGCGCTTGCCCTCGATGGAGTCGTTCTCATGCTTCAGGACTTCCTGGAGATAGTAGACAGCGCCGTAGCCCGTGGCTTCCGGACGGATCAGCGAGCCGCCGTAGCTCATGCCCTTGCCGGTGAGCACGCCGTTCTCCCAGACGCCCTTCAGGCGGCGGTACTGGCCGAACAGGTAGCCGATCTCGCGGCCGCCCACGCCGATATCACCGGCGGGCACGTCGATGTCCGGCCCGATGTAGCGGTACAGCGCGGTCATGAAACTCTGGCAGAAGCGCATGACTTCCGCGTCGGACTTGCCGGCAGGATCGAAGTCGGAGCCGCCCTTCGCGCCGCCCATGGGCAGGCCGGTCAGGGAGTTCTTGAAGGTCTGCTCGAAGCCGAGGAACTTGATCACGCCTTCGTAGACGTTCTTCTGGAAGCGCAGGCCGCCCTTGTACGGGCCGATCGCGCCGTTGAACTGGCAGCGCCAGCCGCGGTTGGTATGATAGTTGCCGTTGTCATCCATCCAGCAGACGCGGAACGTGAACATTCTCTCCGGCTCGACCATTCTCTTCAGCAGGTCGACCTTCTCGTACTCGGGATGTGCATCCATGATCGGGGAGACAGAAGACAGAACTTCTTCTACGGTCTGGACGAATTCCGGCTCGTTCGCGTGGGTCTGCTTGACGTAATCGATGACACTGGCGACATAAGCATTCATAATTGTATCCTCCTCAATTCGTTTACCCTTTGTGATGCTAAATCACGCTACCATAGTACAACACCGCGTTGTGGAAATCAAGTAGCGGATGAAAAATAATCATAAAAACCATACAAAATTTTCGTGAGTTTGCTGCGAATAATGCAGCGACCTAACGGAGACTGAACGGAAAACTGCCTCAGAACGCCGAGATGATATCGACGATCTCCGCGCCGATGCGCTTCTGGGCTTCGACGGTCGCGGCGCCGATGTGCGGCGTGCAGGAGACCATCGGATGGCTGTAGAGCGCCTTGTTGGTGGCGGGTTCATCGGCGTAGACGTCCAGACCGGCCGCACGCACCTTGCCGCTCTCGAGACCGGCAAGCAGCGCCGCCTCGTCGACGTTCGTGCCGCGGGAGGTGTTGATGATGACGACGCCGTCCTTCATCTTCGCGATCCGCTCGGCATTGATGAGCGCGCCGCCGTCGACCGCCGGAGCATGGACGGAGACGAAGTCGGATTTCGCGAGCAGCTCGTCCATTTCAACATACGGGATGCCCAGCTTCTCTTCGATGCCGGGGATGTGGAAAATATCGAACGCGATGACGTCCATGCCGATGGCTTTCGCCATCACGCCGAGGTGCTGGCCGATGCGGCCGAAGCCGACGATGCCGAGCGTCTTGCCGCGCAGCTCGATGCCCTTGCCGTAGGCTTTCTTTTCCCATTTGTCCTCGCGCATGGTGTGGCCCGCGATGGACAGATACCGCGCGCAGGAGAACATGTGGCCCAGCGCCAGCTCGGCAACAGATTCGCTCGAAGCCTTCGGGGTGTTCTTCACGGTGATGCCGTTTTCCTCGGCATACTTCACGTCGATGTTGTCGACGCCGACGCCGCCGCGGATGATGAGCTTCAGCTTGCCGCCCTTGGCCTCATCGATGTGGTTCGCGCGGATCTTGGTCTTCGAGCGGACGACGACCGCGTCAAACTCGCGCAGCGCCGCGCCCAGCTGATCCGGCTCATAGAACTGCTCGACGACCTCATGCCCCAGCTCGCGGAGCTTTGCCATGGCCTGCTTGTCCATTCCATCGGTAACGAGAATACGCATACTATAATCTCCTTATATAATAGATGTGGAACAAGGCGCGACAATTTGCCGCGCCCTGTTGGGTTGTCACTTGTTATAGTTCGCCTCGAAGTCCTTCAGGAACTTCACGAGCGCCTCGACGCCGTCCTTCGGCATCGCGTTGTAGATGGACGCGCGCAGACCGCCGACGGACTTGTGGCCCTTGAGGTTGTCATAGCCCGCGGCCTTCGTCGCGGCGACGACTTCCTTGTCGAGTTCGGCGGACTCGGTCACGAACGGGATGTTCATGAGCGAGCGGAACTCCGGCTCAACTGTGCCCTTGAACATCTTGGAGGAATCCAGGAAGTCATAGAATACCTTCGCCTTGTCGAGGTTGCGCTTGTGCATTTCCTCGAGACCGCCGATGCTCTTGAGGTACTTGAACACCTTGCCGCAGCAGTAGATCGACCAGCAGTTCGGCGTGTTGTACATCGAACCTGCGCCCGCGTGGGTGCTGTACTGGAGGTAGATGGGCAGATCGGTCAGATCGTCGCGGATCAGATCCTCACGGATGATGCAGACGACCATACCGGCCGGGCCGACGTTCTTCTGCACGCCCGCGTAGATCATGCCGTAGTCGGACACATTGCAGGGCTTGGAGAGGAACATGGAGGACTGGTCGGACACGAGGACGTGACCCTTCGTGTTCGGCAGCTTGGTCCACGTTACGCCGTGGATGGTCTCGTTCTCGCAGATATAGACGTAGTCGGTATCCTCGGGAATGTCGAGATCGGAGCAGTCGGGCACATAGGTATAGTTCTTATCCTTGCTGGACGCGGCGACGATCACTTCGCCGACCTTCTGCGCTTCCTTGATGGCCTTTTTGGACCAGGCGCCCGTCTCGATGTAGACGGCCTTGCCGTTCTTCATCAGGTTCATCGGGATCATGGAGAATTGCAGCGTTGCGCCGCCCTGGATGAACAGCACCTTATAGTTGTCAGGAATGCCCATCAGATCGCGCAGATCCTGCTCAGCCTCGTCGATGATCTGCTGGAAGACGGGGGAGCGGTGGCTCATTTCCATGACGCACATGCCGCTGCCGCGGTAGTTCAGCATCTCGTCGCGAATCTCTTCGAGCACAGGCTCCGGCATCATCGCGGGGCCAGCCGAGAAATTGTAGGTTCTTCCGTACTTCATAATATAATGACCTCCTGAAAATATCGCCAGAATTTCACCGATTTTTTCTGTAAATTTAGTATATACCCCCAACGGAAAAGAATCAAGCGGTTTTCTGAAAAAATTTTTTTGAGCCTGAAAATCTGTTAGCGTCCAAAGGAAAAACCGGCGGCCGCACCGTGGCGGCTGCCGGGACGGATTGGCGCGAAAATTTGGGATTTCCTGCTTCTCTGTAAATAATATGCGGGAAACTGCCCAAAAACGCAAGAAACAATTTGTGTATTCTGCTCACAGACAGAGGGGCACTTTGCGTTTCTCGCTGGGAGACGTCTGGCCGGAACGCCGCTTTTCGTATTTGGCGCGCGTGGCGTTCCCGCCGCGGATGTGGCGTTCGGCCTTGTTTTGCTCCAAAATTTTTTTGGCCTGCTGCCAGAGTGAACGGTTCACCTGCTCCAGCCGCTCAGAAAGATCCTTATGTACCGTCGATTTGGACACGCCGAAGTGCTTTGCCGCGGCGCGGATGGTGGCGCGGTTTTCGATGATGTACACAGCCAGTTCCTCGGCTCGCTGCTCTAAGTTTTCTCTCATGTGGGCACCTCCAAGCTGTGTAGGCTATCCCAATATATGCCTGCACACGGCCCAATATGCCCGCCCTGCAAATGCGATCCTGCGGAATAAAAACGCGCCCCGGTCATCCGACCGGGGCGCTGTGTTTGGTTCCTTATTTCTTTTCGTAGCCTGGCTTGCCAAGCATCTCGAACATGTTGGTCTTGTAGGCTTCGACGCCGGGCTGGTTGAACGGGTTGACGCCGCTGATATAGCCGGACACGCCGCACGCAAACTCGAAGAAGTAGATCAGCGCACCGACTGTCTCCTCGCAGACCCGCTCCACGCGGATCTCCGTCACGGGGACACCGCCGTCGATGTGCGCCTTCTTGGTGGCCTTCATGGCGACCTCGTTGACATAGTCCATTGTCTTGCCCGCGAGGTAGTTCAGGCCGTCGAGGTTGTCCGCATCGGTCGGGATCTCAACACGCGCGCGCGCCTGATCGAAGAAGACGACCGTCTCCTGCAACATCCGCAGGCCCTGCTGCATATACTGGCCCATCGAGTGCAGGTCCGGCGTCAGATCGACAGACGCCGGGAAGACGCCCTTGCCGCTCTTGCCCTCGGACTCGCCGAACAGCTGCTTCCACCACTCGGCAAAGAAGCGGAACGCCGGCTCATAGGCCGCGAGGATCTCAACATGCTTGCCTTCGTCGTACAGGCCCTGACGGCTCATCGCATACTGCACCGCCGCGCTGTTCAGGCCTTCGCGCAGAATCGCCTCGCGCTCCTGCGCGGCGCCGCGCATCAGCGCCTCGATGTCGATGCCCGCCGCCGCGATCGGCAGCAGACCGACCGCCGTCAGCACGGAATAGCGTCCGCCAACGTTGTCGGGCACGACGAACGTCTCATAGCCCTCCTGCGTGGCGAGCGCCTTGAGCGCGCCGCGCGCGCGGTCGGTCGTGGCGTAGATGCGGCCCTGCGCACCGGCTTTGCCGTACTTTTTCTCAAGCAGCTCCTTGAAGATGCGGAACGCGATGGCCGGCTCCGTCGTCGTGCCGGATTTGGAGATGACGATCACGGAGAAATCCCGGTCGCCGATCATGGCGATCGTCTCGCTCAGCGCCTCACCGGAGATGCCGTTGCCCGCGAAATAGACATCCGGCGTCTTCTTCGCGAGGGCGTTGTAGTTCGGGCTCTTCAGAAGCTCTACCACCGCGCGCGCACCGAGATACGAGCCGCCGATGCCGATAATGACAACGGCCTGCGAATCGCGCTGGATCTTCATTGCCGCCTGCTGGATGCGGGCGAACTCTTCCTTGTCGTAGTTCACCGGCAGGTCGACCCAGCCGAGGAAATCATGTCCCGCGCCGGTGCCGTGCAGCAGCGTATCCAGCGCCGCCTTGCCCCGTGCCGTGTTCTCTGCGGGCGCGAAGCCCTTCGTTCCGTTCAAATCGATTCTGACCATACTTTTAAAACCTCTGATCTATGATAGATTTCGTTTTTTGAAAATTTGAAATAGAAAAGTGCAAAGGCAGCACCACATAAACTGGGAAACCATGTCAATGCGCTCGCTGCTGTCACTCAATGCTTTTCTGCGTCACGCCGGAGCATCGCCGCGCCGACGACGCCCGCGTCGTTGCCCATCACCGCGGGCACGACCGCGCCGCGCTCGGAATAGAAGCACTTTTCTGTGACCTTATCCTGAAGCGGCCCGAACAGGAACTCGCCCGCGCCGCACAGCCCGCCGCCGATGGCGAGAACCTCGGGGTCGAGCATATTGAAGATCGATGCGCAGGCCGCGCTGAGATGCTCGACATAGCGGTCAAAGACCTCCTTCGCCGCCGGGTCGCCCGCCTTGGCGCAGTCGGTCACGAGGCGCGCGTCGACCTTTGCTGCGTCGCCGCCGGACTTTTCTGCCAGCATGCTCTCCGGATGGGCCTGCATGGCGCGCCGCCCGTCGCGGGCCAGCGCACTGGCCGCGCAGTAGGCTTCGATGCAGCCGTGATTGCCGCAGGTGCAGGCTTCGCCGCCCTCGACCAGATACGAATGACCCAGCTCCACGCCGTGGTTCATGCCGCCGTTGAACATCTTGCCATCCAGAATGATGCCCCCGCCAAAGCCCGTGCCCAACGTGAAGAGCACCGCCGTCTTGCAGCCGACGAACGCACCCTTGTAAAGCTCGGCCAGCGCCGCGCCGTTCGCGTCGTTCGCGATGTAGACCGGCACGCCGGGAAAGCGCGCCTGCATGATCGCCTGCAGCGGCACGTCGTGGAAGCCGAGGTTGTACGCCGCGATCACCACTTCGCCGCTCCGGTCAATGCTGCCGGGCACGACGATGCCGATGGAGCCGATCTCCGTCACGCCCTGCTCCGCCAGCATGGCGCGCAGCGCTGCCGCAAGCTTGTCCGCCATGTCCTCTGCCGTTGTCTTGGGGAAGGGAATGCTGCCGTGCGCCACGATCTCCAGCGCCTCATTCACCAGGCCATACTTGATGTTCGTGCCGCCGATGTCGACGCCAATCTCAAACATGATACC
Organism: uncultured Eubacteriales bacterium; assembly: GCA_900553545.1. GTDB lineage: Bacteria > Bacillota > Clostridia > Oscillospirales > Oscillospiraceae > CAG-170. The sequence continues at coordinate 19,332 of USDP01000004.1, forward strand.
GTCTCCTCCTTCTTATTCATCCTGCCCGTCCGAGAGGCCGAACAGGCGCATAAAATTCCCATATAAAATCCGCTCGCGCAGACTGTCGCCGAGGTCATACGTCAAAAACTGCCGCACCATCTCCTCCGGCGACCACATCGGGAAATCCGTCCCAAACAAAAAGCGCTCCGGCCCGAATGTCTCAAACATCCGCATGACCATGTCGTGCGGGATCATCGGCGTGGTCGACGATGTGTCGTAGAAGACGTTTTCCGGCTGCGGATGCGCCAGCGACCGGTCCCAGGCGTTCCAGCCGCCGAAGTGCGCTGCGATCACGACCAGATCCGGCACCTGGCGGATCAGGTTCGTCAGCCGCTCAGGGCTGGAAAAATCGTAGCGGTTGTCGCCCATGTGCATCAGCACCGGGAGGCCGCGCCGCGCGATGGAGCGATACGTTTCGATGCCGGAGGGATCGTCGATCGGGAGCTTCTGAAAATCCGGATGGATCTTCAAGCCCCGCGAACCCAGCGCCTGCAGCTCGTCGAGCACCTCGTCATATCCGTCCATGCCGGGATAGATGGAGCCGAAGGAAATGCACTCCGGATGCCCTTTCCGCGCCTCGGCCAGAAATTCCACAATGGAGCGCACCTGCTTCGGCACAACCGCCGAGCTGCTGATGACATACCGGCTCACGCCGGCCTTCTCTTCCTCCGCGACGAGCCGCTCCATGCTTGCCTCGCAGTACATCTCTGCTCCATAAAACTGCCCGATCGACCCCGCGGCCTTCACGGCCAGCTTTTCCGGGAACACATGGGCATGCACATCTGCAATTTTCATCTCTCAAATCGTCCCAAACCGCATAAAATCGCCTGAACCGCACCGGTTCACACTATTTCCTAGTTTATCACACAATGCAGTTCGTTACAATCGCCCAAATGGAAAAAAGCCGCCGCTTTGTTTGTCCAAGTCTGTGGATTTTGCCGCAAACCACCCGTTGAAACCGTGGGCAAAAGATCCGTCCACGAATCTTATTCGTAGGGAAGGCCCATCCTGTAGCGTTCCATCGTGTGCTTGAATAGCTCCGCCGAAGAGGGCGGGGTATAGGTGATGGCGTTGGCCCCAGCGTCGATCGTGCGCAGGATGCTCTCGTCGCTTGGCCCTCCGGTTGCCATGATGGGCATGTCCGGATACTGCGCGCGGATCTCCGCGACGATCTCCGCCGTGGCGCTCCCGGCAGCGACGTTGAAGATGGCCGCGCCGTCGTCAATGCGGCGGGCATAGTCCGTCCCATGGTTTGCCACGGTTACGACGATGGGGATGTCGATCGTCCGGCGCATCCGCGAGATGACGAGTCCTGACGTCGGCACATTGACCACAACGCCCATCGCGCCCTGCATCTCGGCATACATCGCAAGATTCACTACGCGGTGCCCCTTCGTCAGTCCGCCGCCCACGCCCGTGAACACCGGGATGTCCGATGCCATGAGCAGCGCTTCGTTGATGATCGGCTGCGGCGTGAACGGATAGACCGCGATGACCGCGTCGGCATTGATGTTTTTAATGATAGCGAGGTCGGTCGAGAAGACCAGCGAACGGATTTTCTTCCCGAACACCATGATCCCGCTGCACTGCCACGTCACCTCCGGCACACGCAGCGCCGTCTGGCGGAGCGTACCGTTCACGCTCGGCGCGTTTTTCTTCGGGATGACCACCTCTTCCGGCAGCTCCAGCGTCTCCGGCTCATAGGCGGTCTGGTGATGGTGTAACAGCAGTCTGCGTCTCGGCATGGGCTTCGTCTCCTTCTTTGATGGTTTTATTCAGTTTATCAGAGAGAATCCGGCTGTTCAAGGTGTAAATTGTAAATTTTTGTTCAAGATTTTCGGATTTTCTGTTTTTGCTTGCGTTTGCTCCCGGTTTTGTGGTATAACAGGTACAAACAGAACCAAAGCGGAAAGGAAGTGACATCATGCGGCCGGACGAGGTGCTCGATACGCTGCAAAGAGCGGGCTTTGAGGCGTGGTATGTCGGCGGATGCGTGCGCGACACGCTGCTCGGCCGCCCCATCCACGACTGGGATGTCACGACCTCCGCCCTGCCGGAGCAGGTGCTTGCCCTCTTCCCACGCACGGTCCCAACCGGCTTGCAGCACGGCACCGTCACCGTCCTGTCGGACAGCGGCCCTGTCGAGGTCACAACCTACCGCGCCGATGGGGACTACCATGATGGCCGCCACCCGGACGGCGTCCGCTTTGTCCGCTCGCTGCGCGAGGATACCGCCCGGCGCGATTTCACCGTCAACGCAATGGCGATGGATCAGCGCGGAAACATACGCGATTTCTACGGAGGCCGAGCCGATCTCGCAGCGGGCATTCTGCGCTGCGTCGGCGCGCCGGAGCGCCGCTTCCGCGAGGATGCGCTGCGGATGCTGCGCGCGTGCCGTTTCGCGGCGCAGCTCGGCTTCGCCATTGAACCCGAAACATGGGCAGCACTGCTGCGCTGCGCGCCGCTCTGCAAGCAGCTCTCACGCGAGCGCATCACCGAAGAAGTTACGAAAACGATCCGCTCACCGTCCCCGCAGTGGGCCGCTGCGATGATCCGCTGCGGCCTGCTCACGTCCTGCTGCCTGACCGGCTCACATGACCTCTCGCAGCTGTCCGTGCTCCCGCCGACGGCGGAGGCCCGCTGGGCCGGATTCGGCCTGCTTGTTCCGGAACTGGATTTTTCTGCCTTCCGCCTGCCTGCCAAACTCGTCAAGCTCTGCCGGATGGCGCGCGCGCACTGGCCCGCACCGGAGGAACGCCTCGGCTGGAAGCGGCTGCTCGCCGCCGAGGGCGAGGAAGCGGCACGGCTGCTTGCTACGCTGGCGCAGACGGACGCAGTAGATGAAATCATAGCCTCCGGCGACTGCGTCAGCCTGAAGACGCTGGCCGTCTCCGGGCGCGATTTCCCGCTGCTGCGCGGCCCGGCGCTCGGGCAGCTGCTGAACCGCCTGCTCGAGCACGTGCTGCAGGCCCCGGCGGACAACAACCGCGAGACGCTTCTGGAATTGTCGAAGAAATTCGAATCGCCATCTTGAAAATCCCTTCTTTCGGCGCTACAATACGTCCGTATTATCCGCCGGAAGAAGGGATCATTTTGATCGGACTGGGAACGATCATCAACGCCGGGGCCATCGTTGTGGGCGGCCTGCTCGGCTTACTGCTGAAAAACGCGCTGCCCCAGCGCATCTCCGACACGCTGACAAAGGCCATCGGCATCTGCGTGCTGTTCATCGGCCTGTCCGGCGCACTGCAGAACATGTTTACGATCGAAGACGGCGCGCTCTCCGTCGACGGCACGATGATGACCATTTTCAGCTTCATCGGCGGCTCCATCCTCGGCGGCGCGCTCGACCTCGAAGGCCGGCTCGAGCGCTTCGGCGTCTGGCTCCGAAAGCGTGCAGGCGCGGATGGCGACTCTGGTTTCCTGAATGCGTTCCTCACCGCGTCGCTCACGGTCTGCATCGGGGCGATGGCCGTTGTCGGCGCGATCAACGACGGGTTGTTCGGTGATATCTCGCTGCTCGTCACAAAATCCATCCTCGATGCGATCATCATCATGGTCATGTCCGCGACGATGGGCAAAGGGTGCATTTTCTCGGCCATCCCGGTCGCGATCTTTCAGGGGCTGGTGACGCTCTTCGCCCGCTTCCTGCAGCCCATCATGACCGCGCAGGCCACGAGCAACCTCGCGCTCACCGGCTCGATCCTGGTCTTCTGCGTCGGCGTCAACCTCGTCTGGGACAAGCAGCATCTCAAGGTGGCCAATATGCTGCCTACGCTGATCTTCGCCGTTGCGCTGGCCTTTGTACTCTGAAGACGAGAATCCCCACCCGAAAACCTTTGAACTGCCCCCCACTTATTAGATATAGTATATCATACTGTCTAACAAGTGGAGGCAGTTCATTTCGGGTGGGGATTTTCCTGTTTTCCGGCCAGCGTTACTTCGAAACACTGGCTGAACGAAGCGCGGTTTCGTACTGGCTGTCGTTGACGATCATCAGCAGCCCCGGCGCACAGCGCAGCAGATGGTGCACCGGCACACCGGCGGATTCGACCGCCTGCAGCACGGGCGGGATGGCGTCCGACGTGCGGCAGATCGCCGCGAGCACCGCAAGATTCTCCCGCAGCGTGACCTCCGCCCCCGGCAGCTGCGCGCGCAGACGCGCGGCCAGCGTGGCCGTTTCGGCGCCGCTGCCCATGTCCAGCAGCACGGTCGTTTGCCCGAGCGCCTCCGACAGGCAGAACGGCTCCTCGCCCAGTGCCCGCAGAGCTTCCGCCGGTGCGCCGGGCGGCGCACCGTGGATGCGCAGCATCGCCATCCGCCGCCGCCCCGCAAACCCTGCGATGCCGGATGCGCCGTCGTGCCTCGTCCGGATGAGCGTGCCGGGCAGGTCCGGGCGGAAGGTGCTGCGGATCTGGAGCGGGATGTGCCGCACACGCACCGGCTCGACCGCGCTCTCATGCAGTACCTGCGTCCCGACGCGGGACAGCTGCCCCAGCTCTTCAAAGCTCAGCGCCGGGATCGGCTCCGCCTCCGGGACGATGCGGGGGTCGGCGGTGAGGACGCCGGGGACATCCGTCCAGTTTTCGTAGACGTCGGCCCGGAGCGCCGCGGCGGCCAGCGCGCCTGTCACATCCGAGCCGCCGCGTGGGAACGTATGGATGCGGCCATCCGGCAATGTGCCGTAGAAGCCCGGCGTGACGATCTTCCGTCCGTCGGCCAGCGAGGCCAGCAGGGCATAGGACTCCTCCTCGCGCACCTGCCCGTCATAGTCAAAGCGCAGCCATTCCGCCGCGTCCACAAACGCGAAGCCGAGCAGCTCCGCCATCAGCCGCGCGGCCAGATATTCCCCGCGCGAGGCGAGAAAGTCTTCCTCCGTGCGGCTGTTCAGGGAAGCGTAGATCGATTCCAGCTCCTGTTCGAGCGGCATGTGCAGGCCGCAGCCGTCGCGGATGGCGAGAAACCGGTCACATACGCGCCGCCAAAGCTCCCAGCAGGGAACGCCGTAGCGCAGGTGCGCGTGGCACAGATATAACAGGTCTGTGATCTTCTGATCGTCCGGGTGCCGCCGCCCCGGCGCGGACACCACGACGACGCGCCGCGCGACGTCCGCCGCCACGAGATCCCGCACCCGCAAAAACTCCGCCGCACCGGCGAGAGAGGAACCTCCAAATTTACATACCTTCAGCATGGCATTTTCACCCCTGTCGTTTTCGGCGGCGCGGACGCCGCCTGTGCCATTCTATGATGGAGAAGTTTGAACAGTTCTGTCGAATGGGAAGATGGGTTCGGGATGATTTGCAGGGGCGGGCATTGCCCGCCCGTTTTACGATTTTCCGCCGCACCATGTAGGGGCCGATGCCCTCATCGGCCCAAAGGCCCCCTCTACCAAGAGGGGGC
>USDP01000005.1 GCA_900553545.1 uncultured Eubacteriales bacterium
ATTTTTTCAGCCCGAATTCTTCGGCCAATGCCGCAAACTTCGGCATCGCCCGTTCGAGCCGCTCCAGCGGCACGCAGTAGGCCAGCCGCGCATAGCCAGGGCAGGAAAATTCCTCGCCCGGCACGAGCAGCAGGTCACATTCCATCGCCCGCCTGTGCCAACCCTCCGGCGTCTTGAGAAACAGGTAAAATGCGCCCTCCGGCCGCACACACTGATAGCCCAGCTCCGTCAGCGACCGATAGAGGTAGTCCCGGTTCGTCTCGTAGATCGACAGATCCGCCGTCTCCCCGGCGCACTCCGCCGCCACCAGCTGATACATCGACGAGACGTTGATGTATCCCAGCACGCGGCACGCACCCGCGATCGCGGCCAGCAGCCGGTCGTGCTCCGCAACCTGCTCCGCCACGGCCAGATAGCCCACGCGCTCGCCCGCGAGCGAGAGCGACTTGCTGAACGACGTGCAGTAGACCGTGTCGGCATAGAGATCCGGAATAAACGGGACTTCCACGCCGCCGTAGACCAGTGCGCGGTACGGCTCGTCGGCCACGATGTAGATCGGGTGTCCGTATTCCGCTGCCTTCCGGCGCAGCAGCGCCGCCAGCGCTTCCAGCCCGCTCCTCTCCAGTACCACGCCGGACGGATTGTTCGGCGAATTCAGCAGCACCAGCGCCGTCCGCGGCGAGAGCGCCGCCTCCACCGCCGCAAGGTCGATCTGGAACGTCTTGGGGTCGGATGGCGCTTCCACCAGCCGGCCGCCCACGGCCTCCACATACACGCGGTATTCCGAAAAATACGGCGTCAGCGTCACGGCCTCCTCACCCGGCCCGATCAGCGCCGCGCAGATGATCGCCAGCGCCGCGCACGCGCCCGACGTCATGAAGATGTCCTCCGCGCGGTACGGTGTCCGGAACGACTTCGTAAGCTGCTCCGCCATTGCCTGCCGCACCGCGTAAAAGCCCGGCGCGGGCGTATACCCGTGCAGCACCTCCGGCGGCACGGTATCCAGCAGGTGCCGGATGCTCCACGCCACGCAGTCCGGCGCTTTCACGCTCGGATTGCCGATCGTAAAATTGAATACGTTCTCCGCGCCGACCACAGCAGCCCGCGCCTCGCCATAGGCAGCGATCTCCCGGATGCCGCAGCCCTGGCTTCCCCAATCGATCATTTTTTGTGAGATCATGCCAGATAGTCCTCCAAAAACCGCACGGCCTCGATGTAGCCGTCAAATCCAAGTCCCTTGTACGTCTTCACGCACGCCATCCCCGCATAGGACACCTGCCGAAACGGCTCGCGCGCGTCCACATCCGAGATGTGGACCTCCACTGCCGGAATGGCCACGGCCTTCAGTGCGTCGAGAATCGCGACGCTCGTGTGCGTATACGCCGCCGGGTTGATCACGATCCCATCGTAGACGCCATAGGCCGCCTGAATTTCGTCGACAATGGCGCCCTCGTGGTTCGACTGGAAGAACGAAACCTCCACGCCCTCCTTGTCGCAGAACGCCTGGATCTTCTCCAGCAGGGCCGCATAGCTCTGTGACCCATAGATCGCCGGCTCCCGCAGACCCAGCAGATTGAGATTCGGCCCGTTGATGACCAGAATTTTCATAGCAGCACCTTCCTTGCAATCGCCTCGACCGCGCGCTCGATTGCGCCCTCGTTGTCGATCTTCACGTCGACAAACCGCCGGTACATCGGTTCCCGCCGGGCATACATCGCCTCAGCGCTCTCCGCCTGCGAGAGCGGACGGCCGTCGCTCGGCAGCTTCCACGGGCTGCGCAGCAGCCAGAAGATCGTTCCGTTCTGGTGCAGCAACGGATAATTTTCGCTCCGCGTGACGCAGCCGCCGCCGGTCGAGAGAATGATGCCCGACCGCTTGCCAAGCTCCCGCAGCGCCTCGGTCTCGAGGCGGCGGAACGCCGTCTCGCCGCCCTCGGCGAAGATCTCCGGGATCGTCTTCCCGGCCTGCTGCTCGATATAGGCGTCACACTCGACCACCTCGCGGCCCAGCCGCTCGCCGAGCCGCCGCGCCACGCTGCTCTTGCCGCAGCCCGGCATCCCGATGATCACGATGTTCTCCAGCCTGGCCCGTACAGCCCGTTCGATCTCCGCGACGCGCCCGTCCGCGATCTCCGTTCCGGTGAACAGCTCCGCGCTCCGCTTCGCCTGCGCCACCAGCATCGAGAGGCCGCCTGCGCACGGAATACCGAGCTGCTCGGCCTGTAACAGCAGAGCCGTCCTCGCCGGGTTGTAGATGATGTCGAACACACCCTCACACCGCGGGAACGCCCGCAGGTCGACCGCCGCAGACCCGGTGTTCGGATACATGCCGAGCGGTGTCGTGTTCGCGATAATCTGCGCGTCCGCGTGCCGATCCAGATTTTCATAGTTGTCCGGCCCGGAGCGCGAGATGACCGTCACGCTCGCCGCGCCGAGATCACGCAGCACCGCGCACACCGTCACCGACGCGCCGCCGCTGCCCAGCACGAGCGCCTTCCTCCCTGCCACGGGGATGCCGCTCTGCCTGACCAGATAGCGGAAGCCGTCATAGTCCGTATTCGCGCCGTAGATCGTGCCGTCCGCCCGGCGGACGAGCGTGTTCACGCTGCCGAGCTTTTCCGCCGTCTCCGACAGCTCCGCGCAGTACGGCACGACCGTCTTCTTGTATGGGATCGTCACGTTCAGCCCGTCCCATGCGTCGCCGCGCAGAAGCGCATCCAGCGCCTCCGGCTCCGTCGGGAACAGGTCATAGCGGTACGTGCCCAGCATCCCATGGATCATCGGCGAATAGCTGTGTCCCAGCACACGCCCCAGCAATCCGCACCGCATTCAGACCACCTCGCTGTAGCTTCCCAAGTACGCAAATTCTTCGCACAGGCCCGGCATCTCGCCGATCAGCTGCTGCAGCTTCGGCGAATAGACCGGCGTGTCGAGGTCGAAATAGAACATGAACTCAAAGTTCCGGTCGGGCATGGGGCGGCTTTCGAGCTTGTTGAGGTTCAGCCCCAGCGCGTAGAAGCGCGAGAGCAGCTTGTAGAGCGAACCAGGCTCATGCGGCAGCACCGCCATCAGGCTCGTCCGGTCTGCACCCGGATAAATTTCCAGCTTCTTTGAGATGCAGATGAAGCGCGTGAAGTTGTTGTCCTGATCCTGCACCGAGGGCTCCAGACATTCCAGCCCATAGAGTTTCTGGCACTCGCGCGACGAGAGCGCCGCGCACCCGCCGTCCGACTCTGCCACGCGCTTGGCCGCCACAGCGGTGTTCTCACACGGGATGATCTTCACGCCCTTGAAATGCTGCAAATACTGCTCGCACTGGCTCAGCGCCTGCTGGTGCGAGTAAATTTCGCGGATGTCCGCCTTCTTTGTGCCGGGCTTGACCAGCAGATTGTGGTCGACCTTGAGGCGGATGCTCCGCACGATGCGGAAATTGTGATGCGTCATCAGGTCATAGACCGCGTTGACCGAGCCAGCCGTGCTGTTCTCCACCGGCACCACGCCGTATTGGCAGAGTCCCGCCTCGATGGCCGAGAACACAGCCTCGAACGAATTGAAATACAGCACGTTCGCCAGCCCGAACAGCTTGTCGCACGCGAGCTGCGAATACGCGCCCGCCACGCCCTGACAGGCCACCGCCGCCCGCTGTGGGAACAGCTTCGGTGTCTGCTCGATGGCCGCCTGGATCTCCTCGGTCAGCGCCGACGGCTTTTCCAGCAGCCGGTTCTGATAGCTCCGGCTCAGCTCGAACAGCAGCGAATAGAGCGACACAGCGTATTCCTGAAGCGCCTCCGGCGTCTGCTCCGCCACGTCCAGCAGCTTTGCCCGCTCCCGCGCCGGATCGAGCACCGCCAGCCCATGCTCCTTCTTATAGGCCGCGATCTCTGCGGCCACGTCCATCCGCTCCGCAAACAGGCGGATCAGTTCTTTGTCAATGTGGTCGATTTGATTTCGATAGTCGCTCAGCTCCAAGCGGCTCACATCCTTTCTTTCTGATATCCAAGTAGCGCATCATAAATGGCAATGGCTGCCGCCGCCTCCATCACAGGCACTGCGCGCGGCACAATACAGGGGTCGTGCCGCCCCTGGATCTGCAAGGTGGTCTCTTCCATGGTCTCCAAGTTCACGCTCCGCTGCGGCCGGAAGATGGACGGCGTCGGCTTCACCGCCGCACGGAACCGCAGCGGCATCCCATTCGTGATTCCGCCCAAAATCCCGCCGCAGTGATTGGTGATTGTGCCGATCTTTCCGTCCCGGACGCAGAAGCCGTCGTTGTTCTCGCTGCCGCGCAGCCGCGCCGCGCCGAACCCTTCGCCGAACTCCACGCCCTTCACCGCCGGGATGCCGAATACGATCGCCGCGATACGGTTTTCCATCCCGCCGAACATCGGGTCGCCAAGACCCACCGGCAGTCCGAACGCCGCCACCTCAATGATACCGCCGACGGAGTCGCTCTCCGCCTTCGCCGCCGCGATGGCCTCACGCATCTTTGTGCCCTGCGCATCGTCCACGACCGGAAATTTCTTCTCCGCCGTGGAGGCGGTCAGCGCTCCCGCATCTTCCACACCGGCAATGGACGCAATGCGCGAGACGATCTCAATCCCCTCGCGCCGCAGCAGCTGCAAACAGATGCCGCCCGCGATGCAGAGCGGCGCGGTCAGCCGCCCGGAAAAATGTCCGCCGCCCGCCGCGTCCTGCGCGCCGCCGTATTTGACCGCCGCCGTATAATCGGCGTGACCCGGTCTCGGCACGACCGCAAGATTGCTGTAATCGCCGGAGCGCGTGTTCGTGTTGCGGATGATCGCCGCCAGCGGCGCGCCGCACGTCACATTGCCCACCAGCCCGGAGAGGAACTCCGGCCGGTCGGCCTCTTTGCGCGGCGTCGCGTACTCTGCGCGGCCCGGCGCGCGCCGGTCGAGAAATCGCTGCAATTCGTCCAGATCGATGGCCTGTCCCGCCGGGACGCCATCCAGCGTCATGCCGATGGCCGGCGCATGGGACTGGCCGAAAATGCTCAGCTTCAGATGTTCGCCATAGGTGCTGCTCATGCCTCCGCTCCTTTCAGTCCGTCCAGATCGCGCCAGAAATCGGGGTACGACTTGTTCACGCACTCGCTCCCCCGGACTACCACGTTCCCGCGGCAGCCACCCGCGGCCACCGCCGCCGCCATCGCGATGCGGTGGTCGTTGCAGGCCTCCACCGTGCCGCCCGCGAGCTGCGGCATGCCGTGGATGCGCAAGCCCTCCGGCAGCTCCGTGACCTGCCCGCCGAGCGCGGACAGCATCGCCGCCGTCGAGGTCAGCCGGTCGGATTCCTTCAGCCGCAGCCGCCCCGCGTGCTCGATGACCGTCTCGCCCTCGGCCAGCGCCGCGAGCACGCTCAGCACCGGGATGAGATCCGGGATGGGGCGCGCGTCGATCGTCACGCTGCGCAGCGCTCCGCGCCGCACCGTGACAGTTTCTTCCTCCGCCGTGACCTCCGCGCCCATTTCGCGCAGAATGTCCAGCACCGCGCAATCGCCCTGTGCGGAGTCACGATGCAGGCCCGCAACGCATACACCAGCGGGGCCGAGCGCACCCATACACAGAAAGAATGCGGCGTTTGACCAGTCACCCTCGACCTCCACGTGTTCCGGCAGGTCGTACATCTGTCCGCCAGAAATGGAATATTCCCATCCGACCTTCTCAAACCGGATGCCCGCCATGCGGAGCACCTGCTCCGTCATCGCGATATACGCCGCAGACTCCACATTGCCCGTCACCCGCAACGTACTGCTGCCAGGCAGCAGCGGCAGCGCCGCCAGGAGGCCCGTGACATACTGCGACGACACATTCCCCGGAATTTCGAACGTTTCACCGGACAATTTCCCGCTGCAAGCGAGCAGATCTCCCGTTTTTTCGATCTTCATGCCGTGTTCGCAGAGGATCGTCCGCAGCGGCTCCAGAGGCCGCTCCGGCAGTCGTCCCTCCATGTGAAACACCGCGTTCGCGCCAAGGACGCCAACAATAGGAAGCAGAAAGCGCAGCGTCGAGCCGCTTTCTCCGCAGAACAGCGAACATTCCGCGTCGGAAACCGTTCCGACCGGCGTGACGCGCCAGCTGCCGCCGCCAAGCTCCGTGATCTCCGCGCCGAGCGCCCGCAGACAGACAATGGTTGCGCCAATGTCGTTCGAAAACCCGTCAAAATGCAGGATCTTTGAATCTTTTCCGAGCGCCGCCGCGATCAGCAGCCGGTGCGCCATCGATTTTGAGGCCGGAATTTTGACGGTTCCGCTCCGGGAACCGGGAAAAACCGAATGTTTCATACAATTCCTCCGGCCTGCATCCATTCGCGCAGCGCCTCCGCCGGAACTGGCCTGATGCTGCATTTGCCGACGGCCTCCGGCACGATCAGGCTGATGTTCCCATTTGCAACCTTCTTGTCCGAGAGCGCCACGTCCAATAATTTATCCGCAGAATAGTCTGTTTTATCCGGCAAACCGTATAATTTCAGGATTTTTTCAACTGCGTCCAGCGTTTCCTGCGCGCAGAACCCCTTTTTCACCGCCGCCCGCGTGATGACCGCCATACCGATCGCGACGCACTCGCCGTGCAGCAGCGTAAAACCGCTGCACTGCTCCACCGCGTGGCCGATGGTGTGTCCAAGGTTGAGCTTCTGCCGCGCGCCGCGGTCAAATTCATCCGACAGAACGACCTGTTTCTTCATCTCCACGCACGTTGAGATCACACGTTCGTATTGCTCTTTCGCCGGTTTTTCCATCAAATCGTTGAAAAACGGAACATTATCCAGCAAGCCGTATTTGATGACCTCCGCGCAGCCGCAGCGGTATTCCCGCTCCGGCAGCGTGTCCAATACGTCGCAGTCGCAGACCACGAGCGACGGCTGCCAGAAGGCCCCGGCCTGATTTTTGCCGCCGTCGAGGTCGACGGCGGTCTTGCCGCCGACGGACGAGTCGACCATGGCCAGCAGCGTCGTTGGCACCTGGATGAAGCGGATGCCGCGCAGATACGTCGCGGCGGCGAAGCCCGCCAGATCCCCCACCACGCCGCCGCCGAGCGCGACGACAACGTCCGTCCGCGAGACGCGGTTTTCACACAAAAAGTTCAGGACTTGTCCGTAGACCGACAAATTTTTCGAGCTTTCGCCGTGCGGAAATACGAAGGAGACGACGCGGAGGCCCGCCCGCTCCAGCGCGGCGGCGGCGCGCTTGCCATAGAGGGCGAAGACACTGTCGTCCGAGACGATCGCCGCCGTCTTTGCGTCCACGCCCCCGGCAGCGAGCGTGCCAAGTTCGTCCAGCAGGCCGTGCCCGATCAATACGTCATATTCCCGCGAGGCGGCGATGTGAATGGTGTTCAATGTCCGTCGACCTCCTCCTTGCGGCGGCGGCCCTCGTCGAGCAGAGCCGTCAGGCCCGGCAAGTCGTTCTGCTCCATCGCAAGCTCGTATTTTTGCAGATTTTCAATCAAAATGTTCAGTTCCCGCATCAGATAGTCCTTATTTTCCAGAAACAGCTCCGCCCACATCTGCGGATTCAGCCACGCGACGCGCGTCAGATCCTTATAGCTCCCGGCGGAAAAGCCCTTGTGGCTGCCCGCGGTCGGGCTTTTGATGTAGGCGTTCGAGACGACGTGCGCCATCTGCGAGGTGAAGGCGATCATCTCGTCGTGCTTCTCCGCCGTCGTGACCGAGAAGCGGCCGAAGCCGGCGGGGGAGAGCAGCTCCTTTACGCGGGAGAGCAGCTCGATGTTATTATGATCCGCCGGGACGAGCACCATCGGCGCACCGTGGTACATGGTCGCCGTGGCGTATTTGAAGCCGGAGTTGTGCGTGCCTGCCATCGGGTGTCCGCCGAGGTAGGTGAAGCCGTACTGCTCCGCCAGCGGGAAGCAGGCTTCGCAGACGACGCGCTTCGTGCCGCAGCAGTCGATCACGACCGGCTTTTTTCCGATTTTTGCGCCGTGTTTTTGCAGGTATTCCACCGCTGCGCGGGGATAAACTGCAATTAAGATGAGGTCACAGTCTGCCTGCGCATCCTCGGTCAGCTCGCCGTTCACCGCGCCTTGCAGCATTGCAAAGTCCAGCATCTGGCGGTCGATGTCTGCAGCCAGAACCTCCCAGCCCGCGGCGTGGTACGCCTTGGCGAACGAGCCGCCGATCAGGCCGAGTCCAACAATCCCGACTTTCATGCCGTGACCACCTTTCGAATCTCGGCGACCTTCTTCGCCAGCTCGTCATATTGCTCCGGGCGGAGCGACTGTGCGCCGTCGCAGAGGGCGTGGATGGGATCGTTGTGAACCTCGATGATGAGGCCGTCCGCGCCGCCCGCCGTTGCGGCCAGCGCCATCGGCGGAACGAGGCGGTTGATGCCGGTGGCATGGCTCGGGTCGACAATGACCGGCAGATGCGACAGCTCGTGCAGCATCGGCACGGCCGCAAGGTCGAGCGTGTTGCGGGTGTAATCGTCGAACGTGCGGATGCCGCGCTCGCAGAGGATGACCTGCTCGTTGCCGCTGGCCATGATGTATTCCGCGCTCATCAGCAGCTCCTTGAGCGTGTTGGCCAGGCCGCGCTTGAGCAGGATGGGCTTGTTCGTCTTGCCAAGCTCACGCAGCAAATCAAAATTCTGCATGTTCCGCGCGCCGACCTGCAAAACGTCGACGTCGTCGAACAGCGGCAGATCGGTGATGCTCATGATCTCGGTGACGATGGGCAGGCCCGTCTCCTGCCGGGCGATCTTCAGCAGCTCAAGGCCCTCGGCCTTGAGTCCTGCGAAATCGTAGGGGGACGTGCGGGGCTTGAACGCGCCGCCGCGCAGCATGTTCGCGCCGGACGCCTTGACGGCCTTCGCCACGGCGACGATCTGCTCCTCCGTCTCGACGGAGCACGGCCCTGCGATCATGCAGAAATTGCCGCCGCCGATCTTCACATTGCCGACCTGTACGACGGTATCGTCGGGGTGGTATTTGCGGTTGCAGCACTTGAACGGCTCGGTCACGCGCTTGACACTGTCGACGATGTCGAGGCTGGAGACGAGGTCCATATCGACGCGCGTCGTGTCGCCGACGAGGCCAAGGATCGTCTGATAACTGCCCTCGGAGACGTGGATGTTCAGGCCAAGATTTTTCAGCCAGCTGATGAGCTGGTCACGGCTCTCCTTGGCGACGCCGTGCTTCAAGACTACGACCATAATGTTATCCTCCTGATTTTCCGGAAGTTGTTTATTTCATGAAAAAACGCTGCACAGGCTGGGCCTGTGCAGCGTCGAAAGACTTTTTTAGCTCCCGAATTTTTGCAACACAAATCAGCCTTACTATGGATTCATAGTAAAGTAATAAAAGTATGCAAAAATAACGGAAGCGTTCTTCATGAGAAAAAACCTCTTACTGGTTTATGATATCTAATCATAGCACGATTTTCCGGAATGTCAACCGGAAAATCGCCGATTTTTGCAGTTCTTCGAAGTCCTAGTCCATTTCCTCGAAATCGGCGTCCATGACGTCGTCGTCCGGGGTCTGGTCATTCGGATTCTGATAGGAACCGGAATACTGCACGTCCGGGTCGATCGTGACGCCCGCCTGCTGGAGCAGCTGCTCGAGGCGGCCGGCAGCGGACGCCATCTGGGCGGAGTCCTTCGATTTGACGGCGCGCTTGGCCTCCTTGACGCCCTCGGCGACGGCGGCCTTCTGCTCTTTGCTCATGCCCTTCGCGGCCTTGCCGGCCTGATAGATGAGCTGTTCGCAGCGGTCGCGCGCGACGGCCTCGGCCTTGAGCTGCGCGTCCTGCGCGGCGTACTGCTGCGCCTCACGCACGGCGCGGTCGATGTCGGCCTGGCTCATGTTGGAGCTGGCCGTGATCGTGATGGCCTGGGCCTTGCCGGTGTCGAGATCCTTGGCCGAGACGTTCACGATGCCGTTGGCGTCGATGGAGAACGTGACCTCGATCTGCGGGACGCCGCGCGGCGCGCGGCGGATGCCGGTGAGCTGGAAGCGGCCAAGCTCCTTGTTCTGGCTGGCCATCGGCCGTTCGCCCTGTAAGACATGGATGTCGACCGACGACTGGAAGCTGGAAGCCGTGGTAAAGATCTGGCTCTTGCGGATGGGGAGCGTGGTGTTGCGCTCGATGACGCGCGTGCAGACGCCGCCGAGCGTCTCGATGCCGAGCGAGAGCGGCGTGACGTCCAGCAGCAGCAAGCCCTGCACCGACCCGGACAGGACGCCACCTTGTAAACACGCGCCCATCGCGACGCACTCGTCGGGGTTGATGCCCTTGAACGGCAGGGAGCCGGTGATGGACTGGACCAGATCCTGCACGGCGGGGATGCGGCTCGAGCCGCCGACCATCAGCACCTTGCTAATCTGGGCGATGGAGACGCCGGAATCGTTGATGGCCTGATTGACCGGCTCGCGCGTGGCCTGCACGAGGTGATAGGTCAGGTCGTTGAATTTCGCGCGGGAGAGCGGAATGTCCATGTGCAGCGGGCCGTTTTTACCGACCGTGATGTACGGCAGCTCGATGCTCGTCTGCGTCATGGCCGACAGCTCGATCTTCGCCTTTTCGGCGGCCTCGCGGATGCGCTGCATCGCGGCGGAGTCGCGCGAGAGGTCGATCTTGTTTTCCTTTTTGAACTCCTGCACGAGATAATCGACGATGCACTGGTCAAAATCGTCGCCGCCGAGGTGGTTGTTGCCCGCCGTGGCGAGGACCTCGATGACGCCGGAGGAAATGTCGAGGATGGAGACATCGAACGTGCCGCCGCCAAGGTCATAGACCATGATCTTCTGCTCGGCCTCTTTGTCGATGCCGTAGGCGAGGGCGGCGGCGGTCGGCTCGTTGATGATGCGCTGGACGTTCAGCCCCGCGATCTTGCCCGCGTCCTTCGTGGCTTGACGCTGCGCGTCGGTAAAATAGGCCGGGACGGTGATAACCGCATCGGAGACCGGCTCGCCGAGGAACGCCTCGGCGTCGGCCTTGAGCTTTTGCAGAATCATCGCCGAGATCTCCTGCGGGGTATATTTGTGCCCATCGATGTTCACCTTATAATTTGTGCCCATCTGGCGCTTGATGGAGGAGACGGTGCGCTCGTGGTTCGTGACAGCCTGCCGCTTGGCCAGACTGCCGACCATGCGCTCGCCGGTCTTCGAGAACGCCACGACAGACGGAGTCGTCCGCCCACCCTCCGCGTTGGGGATGATGACCGGCTCGCCGCCCTCCATCACCGCGACACAGGAATTGGTCGTGCCGAGATCGATACCGATGATCTTTGCCATAAACTACGTCCCTCCAAGGGTCAAATCTAATTTGCCACGATTACCTTTGCGTGGCGGATAACCGCCTCATCCATCGTGAAGCCCGTCTGGATGACCTGCACGATCTCGTCCTGCCGCCTGGCCGGATCTTCGACGTGCTCGACGGCCTCGTGATAGTCGGGGTTGAAGCATTTGCCGAGACTGTCCATCGGCACAACGCCAAGCCCATCCAGCCGCGCAAGCAGCTTCTGCATCAGAAGCTCGACGCCGTGATAGTATGCCTCGTCCGTACACGGCGCATCCAGCGCACGGGCCAGATCGTCATAGACCGGCAGCAGCGCAAGCACCGCCTTTTTCATGCCGTCGGCCTCCGCGCGCTCGAGCTGCGCGGCCGTGCGGCGGCGGTAATTCTGATATTCGCCGCGCAGCGCCTCAAGCGTTTCGTCCGGCGCGGCGGACTTTTTTGAAAACAGACGCACGGCTCAGCCCTCCTGTGTGTTCGTGCTCTTCTGGCTGCCGAAGCCGTAGCCATAGTAGGGGTCAGTCTGCTGGCTGCCGCTCTGATAGGTGTCGGAGTAGCTGCTGCTGTTGTCGTAAGTGGAATAGCCGTAGGGATTCAGATACACATAGCTGCATCCGCCGAACAGGCCATAGAACAGCTGGAACAGCAGATAGATCAAAAAGATCTTGCCGAGGATGCTGCCGCGCCGCCGCGTATGGCGGTACGTCCACTGATACTGGTTCTGGTTCTGCGCGTCGTCGCCGTCCTGCTGCGGGCGGTAATTCGTATAATACGTGTAGGTATAGTGCGGCTGATCCTGACCCTGGCTCTGGCCGCCCCAGAAGGCGGAAAACGGATCGTAATACTGCTGGTTCTGATACTGCTGGCGTGCCTGCTGCTGATAGCGCTGCTGCGCCTGCTGCTGGCGGTACGCCTGCGGATTTTTCAGCAAGTCATAGGCCTCGTTGACCTCGTTCATCTTCTGCGCGGCGGTGGGGTCGTTCGGGTTCAGGTCGGGATGGTATTTCTTGGCGAGGGTGCGGTAGGCCTGACGGATCTCGTCCTCCGTCGCATTTTCGGACACGCCGAGCACCTGATACGGATTTTTGTCCATTCCGCTCCCTCCTTTCCTTCTGACGCTATCAATTATACAAAGGTTTCCCCGCAGATGTGTGAATCATTTATAAACGTTCCGGGGCAAAATGATGAAAAAACAGGGAGCCGCCCCGATTTTCGGGCGGCTCCGCGTGATTTTTACAGTGAACTGCAAAATTCCATGCTTGAATATTGCGAAACATTACGCAAGTGCCTCCAGCACACCGCGCAGCAGCTTCCACGTGCGCTGCACCGAGGGGATGGACATTTTCTCGCGCGGCGTGTGGATCTCGAGCAGATCCGGGCCAAAGGACACGCAGTCCAGCCCCGGCAGCTTGCCGGAAAACAGGCCGCACTCAAGTCCTGCATGGATGGCCTCGATCTTCGGCGCGTGGCCATACTGCTCGGTGAACACGCGCACCATCGTGTCGCGCAGCGCAGAATCGCGCTTATACTCCCACGCGGGATAGTCACCAGTGATCTCCATCGACGCGCCGAGCAGCGCGCAGAGCGTCGCGAACCGCTCCAGCAGCATCTCCTTCTCCGAGGCCACGGAGCTGCGGACAGATGCGCGCGCAACCAACAGGCCGTCCGCGACATGGAAGATGCCGAGATTGCTCGACGTCTGGACGAGTCCTGGAATGTCCATGCTCATGGACACGATCCCGTTCGGCACGAGCTGCAAAAACTGCACGACCGTCTTGCCGGCCGCTTCGGTCAGCGCGGACGGCGCGGGATTTCCGCTGCGGACAGTCAGCGTGAGGCCGGGGTCGGAGACGGCGTGCTCCGCGCGGAACGCCGCTTCCAGCCCGGAGACGCGCGTCTGCACCGCCGGGAGCTTCGCCGGCTCCACGGCGAGGACGGCGCGGGCCGAGGCCGGGATGGCGTTGTCCTTCAGGCCGCTCTCCGCCGAGACGATGCGCAGCGGAACGATCTTGCCGATGGCGGCTAACGCGCGGCCAAGCAGAATGGCGGCGTTGGCGCGGCCCTTGTCGATCTCCGTGCCGGAATGGCCGCCGGTCAGGCCGGTCAGCTCGAGCACCACGGTCGGCAGCGAGCAGACTTCCGACGCCAGTGGCAGCCGGACATTGGCCCGCGCGCCGCCCGCACAGCTGACGGTGAAGATGCCCTCATCCTCAGAGTCGATGTTCAGAAGCCGCCGCGCCGTGAGCGGCGAGACGTCGAGACCCGCCGCGCCCTCCATGCCGACCTCCTCGTCGACCGTGAAGACCGCCTCGATGCGCGGATGGCGGAGCGTTTTGTCGTCCATCGCGGCGAGGGCCATCGCGATGGCAATGCCGTCGTCGCCGCCGAGCGTCGTGCCGCGGGCGTAGAGATAATCGCCGTCCAGCGCGAGGTCGAGTCCGTCGCGCGTCATGTCCAGCGGGCAGTCCGCCGTTTTTTCCGTGACCATGTCGAGGTGGCCCTGCACGATGACCGGCTCGGCGCTTTCGCAGCCGGGCGTGGCCGGGCAGACGATAATGACGTTGTTCAGCGCGTCCTGATAGACTTCGAAGCCGTGACTTTCTGCAAAGCGGACGCAATAGTCGGAGATGGCTTTCGTGTTGCCGGAGCCGTGCGGAATGGCACAGAGATCGGCAAAATAAGAGAGAACGGATTTCGGTTCCAGCGTGTCGGTGATTCGCATGGGATGACCTCCTTATACTATCGTAATTTGAATATTTTTTCGTTGTAGGGGCCGATGCCCTCATCGGCCCTAAGCCCGCCGCAGCGGAAAGCCTCCCTTGTGTAAAGGGAGCCTTTAGGTTCGGCAAAATTACGGTGCGAACTGGCTGTTATACAGCTTCGCATAGAAGCCGTTTTGCTTCAGCAGCTCGTCGTGCCTGCCCTGCTCGATGATATGGCCGTTCTGCATGACCAAAATCACGTCCGCCTCGCGGATGGTAGACAGGCGATGCGCGACGATGAAGCTCGTGCGCCCCCGCATCATCGCGGCGAACGCCTGCTGGATCTTCAGCTCGGTGCGCGTGTCGATGGAGCTGGTCGCCTCGTCCAAAATCAGCATCGGCGGCAGCGCCAGCATGAGCCGCGCGATGCAGAGCAGCTGCCGCTGCCCGGCGGAGAGTCCTGCGCTCGTGTCGGTCAGGGGCGTATCATAGCCCTGCGGCAGGCGCGTGATGAAGCCGTGGGCATGGGCGGCCTTCGCCGCGGCCTCGATCTCGGCCTCCGTGGCCTCCGGCCTTGCCAGCGCGATGTTCTCGCGCACCGTGCCGGTCTTGAGCCAGGTGTCCTGCAAGACCATGCCGAAATTCTGCCGGAGGCTGTCGCGCGTGACACTGCGGACGTCGTGTCCGTCGACGGTGATCGCGCCGCCGTTCACGTCGTAAAAGCGCATGAGCAGATTGATGAGCGTCGTCTTGCCGCAGCCCGTCGGGCCGACGATGGCGACGCGCTCGCCCGGGCGGACGTCGAGGTTCACATCCTCGAGCAGCGGTGTCTGCGGCACGTAGCGGAACGCCACATGCTCCAGCGCGACGCGGCCCGTCACGTCCGTGAGCGTTTCCGCATCCGGTGCGTCGGGGATCTGCTCCGGCTCGTCCATGAGCGCGAAGACACGTCCAGCGCAGGCGACAGCGTTTTGCAGCTCGGTGACAACGCCGGAAATTTCGTTGAACGGCTTGGCGTACTGGTTGGCATAGCTGAGGAAAACCGTCAGGCCGCCGACCGTGATCGCGCCCGCGACAGCGGACATCGCGCCCGCGAGGCCGACACAAGCATAGACCACGCTGGTCACAAAGCGCGTGACCGGGTTCGTCAGCGAGGAGAAGAACGTCGCGCGGAGCGACGCGCGGCGCAGCGCCTCGTTCAGCGCGCCGAAGCGCGCCTCGGCGCGCGGCTCATAGCCGAATGCCTGCACGACCTTCTGCCCGTCGACCATTTCATTGAGGAAGGCCGTCTGCTCGCCGCGCGACTGCGACTGTTCGCGGAACATATTATAAGTGCGCGAGGCGATGAATTTTGCCGCAAAGAGGGACAGCGGCGTCAGCACGACGACGACGAGCGTGATCTTCCAGTTCAGATAGAACATGATGCCGAGCGTGCCGAGGATGGTGAGCACGCCGGTAAACAGCTGCGTGAAGCCCATGAGCAGGCCGTCGGCAAACTGGTCGACATCGGCGATCATGCGGCTGATGACGTCGCCGGAGGGATAGCTGTCGAGGTAAGAAAGCGGGAGCTTTTGCAGGTGGGCGAACGCCTCGGCGCGGGTATCGCGCGTGACGCAGAAGACGATGCGGTTGTTGACCACGTTCATCACCCACTGCGCCGCAGCGCCCAGCAGCGCGAGCACCGCGATCTCCAGCCCAATGGACGCGACCGCCGCGAATACAACCTGCCCCGGCCCGACGATGGCGTCGACCGCATTGCCGACGAGGATCGGGATATAGAGCGTGGCAGCGACGTTCCCCGCCGCGCAGAGCAGCGCGAGGATGATCCAGCCGGTATAGGGCTTCAGGTGCCGCAGGACGCGGCGGAGCGATTCGGAGGAATTGTTTTTCATCGCGCATCCTCCTTTTTGAACTGAGAATCGTAGATCTCGCGGTAGACCGGGCAGGTTTCCAGCAGCTCGTCATGCGTCCCGCGGCCGACGAGGCGGCCCTCATCGAGGACGAGGATCTGGTCGGCAAAGCGGATGGACGCTGTGCGCTGCGAGATCAAAAACGTGGTGGGATGCCACGGCAGCGCGCGCAGCGCATGGCGCAGCGCGGCGTCGGTAGCGAAGTCGAGCGCGGAGGCGCTGTCGTCCAGGATCAGAATTTCCGGCTCTCGGGTCAGGGCGCGGGCGATGGTGAGCCGCTGGCGCTGGCCGCCGGAGAGGTTGCGTCCGCCAGCCTCGACCAGATAGTCCAGTCCGCCCTCCTTGCCCGCGACGATCTCGGCGGCCTGCGCCGTCTCGAGCGCCATGGCGAGCGTCTCGTTGGAGGCGCGTTCGTCGCCCCAGAGCAGGTTTTCGCGGATGGTGCCCCGGAAGAGCAGCGCCTTCTGCGGCACAAGGCCGAGCTTGGCGCGCAGCGCGGCGAGCGGATAGTCCCGCACGTCGATGCCGTTCACTGTGACGGAGCCTTCGTCCACGTCGTAGAAGCGGCCGATGAGGTTGGCGAGCATTGTCTTACCGGAGCCGGTGCCGCCGATGATGCCGATGGTCTGGCCGCGCTTTGCGGTAAAATCGATGTCCGAGAGCGTCGGCACCTCGGCGCCGGGGCAGCGGAACGTCACATGGTGGAACGAGACGGCCTCGTCGGTGTCGACCGGCTGCGGCATGGCGTCCGGCGCGGAGAGGGACGGTTCCTGCTCCAGCAGCTGGCCGATGCGGCTGCCGCTGGCGACCGAGCGCGTGATGTTCAGGATCAGGTTGGCGAACTTGATGAGTTCCACCAGAATCTGCGACATGTAGTTATAGAGCGCGATGACCTGCCCCTGCGTGAGTGCGCCGGAGTCGACGCGCACCGCGCCGGTGCGCAGGATGGCGACGATGGCGAGGTTGACGATCACGTAGGTCAGCGGGTTCAGCAGCGCGGAGATGCGGCCGACGAATCGCTGCATGTGCGTAAGATCGGCGTTTTTCTCCGAAAACGCATCCGTCTCCCGGTTTTGCAGACGGAAGGCACGGATGACGCGGACGCCGTCGAGATTTTCGCGCGTCGCGCCGAGGACGCGGTCGAGCTTTTCCTGCACCCTGCGATAGAGCGGGATGCAGGCAAGCATGATCGCAAACACGACGGCAAACAGTGCCGGGATCGTCACGACGAAGACGAGCGCGGCCTTCGCATCGACGGTGAAGGCCATGACCATCGCGCCGAACACGACAAACGGCGAGCGCAGCAGGAGCCGCAGCGTGAGATTCAGGCCATTTTGCACCTGATTCATGTCGCTGGTGAGGCGCGTGAGGAGCGTCGGCGTACCGACCCGGTCGAGGTCGGCATAGCTGAGCGTCTGGATGTGGGCAAAGAGCGCCTCGCGCAGGCTGGCGGTGAAGCCGGTGGCCGCGCGGGCGGCGAAATACTGCGCCGTGACCGAGCACAAAAGACCCAGTAACCCAAGGCCGATCATCCAGCCGCAGCGGGAGAGGATATAGCCCTTGTCGCCGTTTGCGACGCCGACGTCGATAATGCTCGCGACAATGAGTGGGATCAGCAGCTCGAGCAGGGCCTCGGTCAGCTTGAACAGCGGCGCGAGGATGCTGTCGCGGGTATGGGGCTTGAGATAGACGAGAATACGCTTCATGGCATTACTCCCCGTTGGCGGCAGCACCGCATTTCTGAATCTCTTGTGCAAATTGTGCGGCGATGCCCTGAATTTTACTGACAGTGTACAGTGTATTATACCATATTCTTTCCGCGTTTTCCAGCCGGGACGCAAAAAAGCGGGCTGCGGCGCGGAAAATGGCGCGCATTTGGGGCGGAATGGGCGGATTTTTCCAGCGCATGCGGCGCGGAGAGTTGCATTTTGCGCGGGACTGTGGTATTTTATCCATGATTGCAGAATTTTTTATGAGGTGAGTATCATCAAACGTTTTTTGCTGCTGCTGTTTTTGCTGCTGGCGCTGACGACCGGGGCGGCCGCCGCCGGGACGATCACCGATCTGCGGACGGACTGTCTCGTCGCGGGCAACGGATCGTGCCAGGTGACGCAGACGGTGACGATCGAGTTCACCGGCATTGAACAGAGCCTGACCATCCCGCTCGGCGCGAATGCGAAGCGCGCGTCCATCGCGGGCTATCGCGCGCAGAAAACCGTCGAGGACGGGTATACGCTGTTCCAGCTGAAGGACGACGCCGGATTCGCCGGGAGCCGGACGTTCACCGTCACCTATACGCTCTCCGGCCTTGTGACTGAGACGGACGGCGAACAGACGCTGAACCTGCCGCTGCTGTGCCCGAAGTGGGACTATCCGATCGAGCATTTCTCCTTCACGGTGACGATGCCGAAGGACATCGAGACCGTGCCGGGCTTTTCCAGCGGCTATTATGGCGACGTCATTGAGGACTATATGACTGCCGCGCGGCAGGGGGCCGTCCTGCTCGGCGATCTCGACACCGCGCTCAAGGATCACGAATCGCTGACGATGACGCTTGCGCTCGGGCCGCGCTATTTTACCGGGACGTATTCCGGCTGGTCGGCCAACTGGGTGGCAGCGGCGTTCTGCATTTTGTTTGCGGTGCTGGCGCTGGGCTACTGGTTCCTCACGCTGCGCAGTCCGCGGCTGTCGGTCTCGTCGCGGTCGCTGCCGCCGGACTCGGCGCTGCCGTGCGATCTGCCATTTCTGCTGGCGGGTGCGAAGCCGGACTTCAACATGCTGCTCTGCCACTGGGCGTCGCTCGGCTATCTGTCCATCGCCGTCGATCCGCAGGGGCACGTTTCGCTGCTGCGGCACATGTACATGGGCAACGAGCGGCGGGGTCTCGAGTGCAAGCTCTTTGCCGCGCTCTTTGCCAGGGCCGACCGCTGCGACGGCGCGAGCATTCATTATAAAAATACCGCCAAAAGCGCCGCTGGGGCGCTGGCCCGGTTTTGGGGCCGTAGGCTCTATGAGCGGGGGAGCGGGAATGTGCTGGTAATGCGGGCGCTGGCGGCGCTCTGCTCCGGCGTGGCCTTGCTGTCGGCGGCGAGCTTTCTGCTGCCGGTGCTGCCGCTGCGGTGGCTGGTGCTGGCGCTCTGCTTTGTGCTCGGCGCGGCGATGAGCGCTTGCGTGCAGCTGGCGGCGATCCGTTGGTATCTGCGGCACGTGCCGGTGCTGGCGCTTGGCGGCGTGTGCGCCGTGGCGATGCTGGTGCTGGGCAACCTCAGCGGGACGTTCCCGCTGATGCTGCTGGCCGCGGCGCTCAGCGCACTGACCGGTGTGCTCACGCGGCACGGCGGACAGCGGAGCCGCGCGGGCGGACGGCTGCTGGGGCAGGTTTTGGGATTCCGGCAGTTTTTGCGGCGCGTGACGCCGTCGCACCTGCTGATGCGCTTACAGCGCGACCCGCAGTATTTTTACCGGACGCTGCCCTATGCAGAGGCGATGGGCCTCGGCGCGATGTTCGCCCGGAAATTCGGCGACACGGAGCTGGACCCCTGCGAATGGTACAATGAGCCGAACCTGCCGCGCACGGCGGAGGGCTTCTATGAGAAGCTGAAGGAGACGCTGGCGCTGCTGAATCTTTCGATTCAGTGCTGACGCTCCCCCAGTCATGCTTCGCATGACAGCCCCCTCTTGGTAGAGGGGGCCTTCCGCTGCGGCGGGATTTGGGCGGACAGAGTCGTCCGCCCCTACAAAGTGCGGCGAAAAATTGGGCAAGATAGAATGACTATGAGAATTACAGGTGAACGATATGTACGAGATCATCACGAAGGAGCAAATCCCGGAATATGAGGCGTTTGTCCAGTCGCATCCGAAGGGCAACTTCGCCCAGAGCTGGCTCTGGAGCAAGCAGAAGCCCATGTGGGACTGGGACGCCGTCGCCGTGCGCGGTGAAGATGGCAAAATCAAAGGGACGATGGCGCTGATGACGCGGAAGGTGCCCGGCATTGGCCGGACGCTGATGTACGGCTGCCGCGCGCCGGTCTGCGACCTCGACGACCGGGAGACGTTCGCGCAGCTGTTGGAGGGCGCGAAGGCCCTTGCGAAGCAGAAAAAGGCTTACGTCATCAAGATCGACCCGGACGTGCCCTCGTCCGACACGGCCTTTGCCGAGATGCTGAGGAGCTTCGGCTTCCGGGGCAAGGAGGGCGGCAAAAACTTCGAGGCCATCCAGCCGCGCTACGTCTTCCGCCTGAACATTGCGGGCAAGACCGAGGATGAGATCATGGCGGGGTTCCACCAGAAGTGGCGCTACAACATCCGCCTCGCTGCGCGCAAGGGCGTGACGGTGAAGGTCTGCGGGAAGGAAATGGTGCCCGCGTTCGCCGAACTCATGCTGACGACCGGCGTGCGCGACGGCTTCGTCACGCGAAAGCCCGAATATTTCTCCGCGATGCTCGACAACCTTGGCGAGCACGCGCGGCTCTATATGGCGTTTGACCCCGAGGGGACGCCGATTGCAGGCACGCTCGCGATCTGGTACGGCGACAAGGTCTGGTATCTGTACGGCGCGTCGAGCAACGAGCACAGGAATCTGATGCCGAACTATCTGCTGCAATGGAGCATGATCCAGTGGGCCGTGGAAAAGGGCTGCCGGATGTATGATTTCCGCGGCGTGAGCGGCGACGTGTCGGAGGACAATCCGCTCTACGGCCTGTTCCGCTTCAAGCAGGGCTTCGGCGGCGACTTCACCGAGTTCGTCGGCGAGATGGACCTCGTGCTCAGCCCCGCGGTCTACTGGGCTGTGGAGCACGGGACGAGCATCTTCAAAGAGCTGCGCAAGCGGGTCTACCTGATCAAAAACCGGGGCAAATAACGGAGGCTGCGTATGAAACGCTATCTGGTCGAGCGCGAGCTGATTCAAAACAACATTCAGGTACTCCAGAAAAAGGCGGGCAGCGCCGTGATCTGGGCCGTGCTGAAGGGCAACGGCTATGGACTCGGTCTGCTGCCGATGGCGGAGACCTGCCGCGCGGCAGGTCTCGATCACTTTGCGGTGACGGAGATCGCCGAGGCCCGCGCGCTGCGCGAGGGCGGCTTTGAAACGGAGCCGATTTTGATGCTCCAGCCGACGGCGGACGCCGACGAGATCACCGCGCTTTTGCCGCTGCACGTGATTTTCACGATCTCGAGCACAGAGGACGCCTCCGTCCTCGCGGGCCTCGCGGCCCAGGCGGGCGTGACCGCCGAGGCGCACATCAAGATCGACACCGGCATGGGCCGCTACGGCTTTTTGCCGGAGGAGATGGAGAAGATCACGCCGGTCTATCATTATATGGACACCATCCATGTGACCGGGATCTATACGCATCTGCACTCGGCGTTCTGCGACAAGAAAGCCACAAAGGCGCAGATCGAATCGTTCAACCGCGTGCTCGCCGCGCTGCGCGAGGCGGGCATTGAACCGGGGATGGCGCATATTCTCAATTCCTCCGGCGTGCTGCATTTTTCGGGCGCGGCGATGGACGCCGTGCGCGTCGGCTCGGCCTTGCTTGGCCGCGTCCACGGCGGGCATGGGCTGAAGCGCGTCGGGTACTGCGAGACGCAGGTGGAAGAGCTGAAATGGCTGCCCAAGGGGCACACGACAGGATATGGCGCGGGATGGAAGGCGAAGCGGCCGACGCGCGTCGCGATCTTGCCCGTCGGCTGGTACAACGGATTTGGCTGCGAGATGGGCAACGATCTGTTCCGCTTCCGCGACTGTCTGCGGCGCATCGCCGCAAGCCTGCGCGTGATGCTCTTCGGGAAAGCCTATTATGTGACGATCAACGGCAAGCGCTGCAAGGTGCTCGGCCATATCGGGATGCTGCACACGGCGGCAGACGTCAGCGGCATCCAGTGCTCGCTGGGCGACATGGTGCGCGTGGAGATCAATCCGCTGATGCAGAAGGGGATGGACGTGGAATGGCGGTAACAATGGGACACCCGATCGCGGCGATCGCGACCGGACACGGCCGGAGCGGCATCGGGATTCTGCGGATGTCCGGCGAGGGCTGCATCGAACGCGCCGCGAAGGTCTTTTCCCGCGCGGACGGCAAGCCGCTGGAGGCTGCGGAGGATCGGAAGCTCGTGCTCGGGACGATGGCGGACGCCGAGGGGCGGCCCGTCGACCACTGCATGGCGTTCGTTTCTCATGCGCCGCACTCCTATACCGGCGAGGACACCGTGGAATTTCAGTGCCACGGTTCGCCCGCCGCGCTGACCGCCGGACTGGAGGCTCTGTTTGCCGCCGGATTCCGGCAGGCCGGTCCGGGCGAATTCACGCGCCGCGCGTTTTTGAACGGCCAGATGGACCTGACACAGGCGGAGGCCGTCATCGACCTGATCGACGCTGAGACCGCCGACGCGGCGGCGAACGCCGCCGGGCAGCTGGCGGGCGCGATTTTACGGAAAATTGACCCGATCTACGACAATTTAGTGGATATTTTGGCGCATTTCCACGCCGTTCTGGACTATCCGGACGAGGACATCGACCCGTTTGAGCTGGCGCAGTTTGCGGGACAGCTGGACGAGGACGCAAAGGCGCTCAACCGTCTGCTCGCCACCTGCCACCGGGGACGCATCGTGAAGGACGGCCTGTCCGCCGTCATCCTCGGCAGCCCGAACGCGGGCAAGTCGAGCTTACTCAACTGCCTCGCGGGCTTTGACCGCGTGATCGTCACCGACATTCCGGGCACGACGCGCGACGCCGTGGAGCAGACCGTCCGGCTGGGGCGGCATCTGCTGCGGCTGCTCGACACGGCGGGCATCCGGGAAACGGACGATCAGATCGAGCGCATGGGCGTGGAACGGAGCCTTGCCGCCGCGCAGGAAGCGGATCTCGCGCTGTTCGTCGTCGACGGGAGCAAGCCGTTCTCCGCGGAGGATCAGGATGCGATGGACGCGGCGCTCGGCGCGCGGGCGTGCATCGCGCTGATGAACAAAACTGACCTTAGTCAGGTCATCGAGGCGTCCGATCTGCCGTTCGACTACGTCGTTCCCATTTCGGCGAAGAATGGGATGGGGATGGAGCTGCTCGAACAGGCGATGGACATGCTGTTCGCGGACGACGCGCCTTGCGACGGCTCACTGCTGACGAACGCGCGGCAGGCCGAGGCCATCGTCCGGGCGCGCGATTCGCTGCGTCTCGCGCAGCGGTCGATGCAGGCAGGACTGACGCCGGACGCCGTCCTCGTTGACGTGGAGGCCGCAATGCTGGCCCTCGGCGAGGTCACGGGCCGGACGATGCGCGAGGACATCACAAATCGAATTTTTGAACGCTTCTGCGTTGGAAAATAACTTTTTGAGGCATAAAAATGATTTATTTGGACAATTCCGCGACGACAAGGCCGAATGAAGCCTGCGTAGCCGCGATGAACGAACTGCTGACGGAGTGCTGGTTCAATCCGTCGTCGGTCTACCGGCCGGGCATGGATGCGGCACACCGGCTGAAAACGGCGCGGGCGCAGGTCGCGCAGGCACTCGGCGCGGAGACAGAGCGCGTATTTTTCACCTCCGGCGGCACCGAGGCCGACAACTGGGCCATTTTTTCCACGGCGAAGCGCCTCGGCAAGCGCGGGCGCCACATCGTGACGACCGCCGTGGAGCACCACGCCGTGCTGCATCCGATGCAGCAGCTGGAGGCGCAGGGTTTTGAGGTGACGTATTTGCAGCCGGATGAGACGGGCTTCGTCTCGGTCGAGACGTTGAAGGCCGCGCTGCGACCCGATACGATTTTGGTGTCCATCATGATGGTCAACAACGAATCCGGCGCGGTCATGCCGATCGCGGACATGGTGCGCGCGACGCGGCGGCTTGCGCCGCTGGCGCTCTTCCACACGGACGCCGTGCAGGGCTTTCTGAAAGTCCCGTTCAAGGCAAAGACGCTCGGGGCCGACCTCATTTCGATCTCGGGACACAAAGTCCACGGGCCGAAGGGCGTCGGCGCGCTCTACATCAAGCCCGGTCTGCCGCTGCCCGCGTTCATCCACGGCGGCGGACAGGAGGGCAATTTCCGCTCCGGGACGGAAAACGTACCGGGGATCTGCGGGTTTGGCGCGGCAGCGGCCGCGACGGACGCGGCGGCGGACATCGCCAAAATGGCGCGGCTGCGCGATCTGGCGCGGGAGATTTTGCCGGAGGTTCCGGGACTCGTGCTGATCGGGGCGCAGGAAGCGCCGCACATTGTGAACCTTTCGCTGCCGGGCGTGCGGTCGCAGGGGATCATCAACTGTCTGCAATCGGAGGGCATTTTCGTGTCGGCCGGGTCGGCGTGCTCGAAGGGGCACAGGAGCCACGTGCTGGAGGCGATGAAGCTGGCCCCGGCGGTGATCGACGGGTCGGTGCGCGTGTCGTTCTCCGCAGAGAACGAGGAAGCGGATGTCTATGCGCTGCGCGAGGCGCTGTGGAAGGCGAAGCAGACGTTGAAGGGATAGTATTCCACAACGCATGAAATTTGCAAATTTCTAAAATAGAATTTGTAGGGGCCGATGCCTTCATCGGCCCGCTTGCACGATTTGAAATTTACCTTCGCAGCCGTAGGGGCGGACGACCCTACAAAGTGCTGCGGAACATCGGAAGATAAAACCCCC